>CANRVY010000005.1 GCA_947643405.1 uncultured Mycoplasmatota bacterium
TTCCTCCCATTCCTCCAAATGTCGCTTTATATAATGTACTCACTGCTACACTTGTCTTCTCTGTCATACTATATGCTGTACTTGTATAACTACTTGTTATTGTTGGTGTTGTTGTATCTATCTTACTTACTGTTACACTCTTTGATGCTGATACTCTTCCTACTCCATCTTTCGCCCATAAATAATATGTTCCATTTGCTGTTATTGTTTTACTAAATGCATAACTTGTCGTTGTTGTTCCTACACTTGTCCATCCTGAAGCATTTGCTGCTGGTTTTGTACTACTTGTTGTCCACATATAATGCGTTACTCCACTATGAGCATCTGTTATTGTACTTGTCAATGTCGCATTCTTTGCCCATGCTGTTGGATTTCCACCTATCGCTCCTACCACTGGTACTGTCGCATCTACTTGATATGTTCCACTACTTTCTTTCTTCGTATTATTATAGGATCCTGTTCCTGTTGCTTCTATCGTATATGTTCCTGTTGTATTTAATGTAATACTTGCTGTTCCTGTATTATTACTGATTGTTCCATTTCCTGTTGTTCCATTACTTATCTTATAACTTAATGCTGTTAAGTTCTCTCCTATCTTTAATGTCGCACTGATTGTTACATTCACTGATTTTACCCATCCATTTGTCTTTATTGGCGTAAAACTTATGATTGGACTATCTGCTGCTATTACTGTAAATGTTCTTGTCTTTGTTCCAATATTTCCTGCTTCATCTGTTGCTTTATATGTTATTGTTTGTGTTCCTATTACTGCACTTAATCCTCCTGTATATGTTATTGTTGGTGTCACTCCACTATTATCTGTTGCTGTTACTCCTGTCATTAAATTATATCCTGCTACTTCATCTACTTTTAACGTTACATTTTCAAATACAAGTTCTGGTTTAGTGGTATCTATCTTATATGTTCCACTTGTCTTTATTGTACTATTATCTGAGTTATCTATCGCTGTTATTTCTATCTCGTAATTTCCTGTACTATTTAATGAAATACTTCCTCCATTATCAATCGTTGTACTTTCTCCTCTTACTCCATCTTTGATAATGACATAACTGATTCTTTCTACTTTGATATTATCTGTTGCTGTTACTTTTACACTTTGTGATTGAACAAATTTTGTTGTTTCTTCTGGTGTTATTACTATCTCTGGTTTTGTTAAATCTTTTACAATTATTCTTCTTGTTTTTGTACTTTCATTTCCTAATCTATCCGCTACTTTATATGTAATTCTATATTCTCCTGGGATTGATAATAACTCTCCTTCTATTATTATCTCACTATTCTCTATTGTTCCATCTATATTATCTGTTACACTTACTCCTGTTAATAAATCGTATCCTAATGCTTCATTACTTTCTAATTCTACTGTTTCTGGATTTAATACAATCTCTGGTCCTGTTCTATCGATTCTGTATGTTTTATTTACTGTATTTGTATGTCCATTATTATCTGTTGCTGTTACTTTTATCTCATAGATTCCTGTTTCATTTAATGTTATTATTTTACTATTTCCTGTTATCTTGATAATTTCTCCATCATTTATTTGATAACTAAACTCACTTACTTTATTTGGTTTTATTCCTGATACTGTTATTAATATCTCTTGTTCTTTTACATAATTACTATTTGGTTCTGTCATAGTAATTACTGGTTTCATATCTAATACTGCTACTGTTCTTGTTACTTCTGCTACCTTTCCATCATTCTCTGCTCTATATATTACTTCATATCTATTTTCTCTACTTGTATCTATATATTCTACTGTTTCATTATTTGATCTAATTTCTGTTGTATATTCTAGTTTTTCTCCTAGTTTAGTTCTAGCTGTTGCTCCTAATTCTGTATATGGTTCATTGATTCCTACATATATAATAGAATCTCCATTTAGTTTAATCATTGGATCTGTTTTACTATGATTTGGAATTTCCCCTCCTGGATTTGGAGTGATTTCTATATCATTCTCAGGTCCATTCGCACAATATTCTTTATTACAAATATTATCTATATGAATTTTTCCTTGTTCATCTACATAGATAAATCCATTTCCTTCTATTTTTCCATGAATCTTAATTTTTTGATCTTTTGTTTTTTCTGCTACTGTAAGAAGCGTCAAATCTTTTTTCTCGTAAAAATATTCTCTGGGCGCATAAAAATTATCATTGCTATGGTCAATTCTTACACTTTCTATTAGCCCATCGATACTTCTTTCAAACGTTGATTTCCCGCTTTTTTTAATTGATTTTATTACAATCGGTGACACGATCAAAGCGATTACTCCTATTATTATTAAAACTGCCAAAAGTTCAATCAAAGTAAATCCTTTTTTTGATTGCATAATATTCACTCCGTTTCTCTTTTATTCTAAGAATTATTATAGCCTAATTTATTTTCTATATTCATTTTTGTGCTCATTTGGTTTCATTAATTCTCTGATCAAAAATCCTTTTTTTATCAAAAAAAATTAAAGTTTTTATACTTTAATTTTCTGAAAAGATGGCTCACTTTCTTTATAAGAAGTCAATAATTCTATCCTTGAATTGGCAACACTTCTATCAAATCCTGTTTGATAACGATTTTTTAATTTTTCAATATTTCTCCACAAAATTTGTTCCATTGAAACTCCTAATTCTATAGAGGAGATTCTAGATAAAGAAACCAATAAATTACTACTCATTTCTAATACTCTTTCTTTTTCACTTGCATAAATAATTTCGCAAGCGTAGCGGACTAAGCTTTTCCACTCATCTTCAAAAGAATACCCCCCTTTATTTAAATGGTCTAAATATGTGATTGGAATACCATTGTCAGAATATCCTTTTAAACATTCTGGATCTTTTCTTTTGACACTTTTTATCAATGCTTCATCTGTTATTGTTTCTAGCTTTTGCTTTCTCTCACCAAATAAATACATCCCAATATCTTCAAATTCAAATTGATAAAAACTGGATAGAGAAGCCGCTAAATACCATACAATATCGCCGATTTCTACTTGTAGATTTTGAAGGAGTTTTTGCTTACTTGTCTCATCTAAATTATGCGTTTTATATTTCTTAAAAGAATCAATTAATTCTCCTACCTCTCCTATGATTCCCATTTCTCCATTCATTTTTTTTACAGAATCACTTGCAAAATGATTCATAGTTCTTTTCGCAAGTTCCCCATAATGCTTAAATGTAAGATTACTTTGTTCCATAAAGTCAACCATTTTTTGTCCCAAACATCCACCTTTGCAAATATCAAAATTAGAACAAGACATACATTCTCCATTTACACAAGTTTTAAAATTACGGACATTGTTAAAATATTCTGAATCATAAATTTCTGCTAATGTATGTTCATAAATATTTCCTCCAAATCCTAAATAATCAAAATATTTCATAGCATCACATGGATATACTCTTCCATCAAATCCTACTATCATCGTTTGTTCAGCAGCACTACAAGGAGTATGACTAATTCCTAGAAAATTCCAAGGACTTCCAAGCCTAATTTTTTCTCCGTATTTTTTTCTTAATTCTATGATTTTTTCTTTAAACCACAACAGCTCTTCTCTTGATAAAAGCAAATCTCTTGTTCCTCTTCCATGTGGTACAAATCTTAAAAAAGATAAATTGGTAATTTGATTAGAAGACAATCCGAAAAATAATTTGGAGACATCATCAATATCGTGAACAGTTTCTGTTGTTATTGCATGATGAAAACCTAGCCTAATTCTTGCTTGCTTCAATAATTCAGGAAAAAAATCTTGAAGTCTTTCTAATGTTACAATATTATCTCTTGTCAAATGATAAGTTGTTGAATATATCATTTCATCTAGTCCATATAAGACTAAATTTTTAATTTTGTTGATACTTTCTTGTTCTGGATTACACATAGTATAAAGTTTCGTTTTTAATCCATTTCTATGTGCTTCCGCAATTACTTCTTCAATATCTGGATATAAAGTTGCCTCTCCTCCAGTAAATACAATACTAGAAGCTTTTAATAAGACCGCTTCATGAATCACTCTCTTTACAAGTTCTTTATCCAAATATTGGAAGTTAACCTCTTTTGCTTCACTTGAACAATGTGAACACCATCTTTTGCATTCTTCTGTCACTTCAATCTTTACTTCTTTTATCATACTATCAAATTCCTTTCAAAATACTATTTATTATCATAGTTAAATATCCTTTATTTGTCAAGGAAATGTGTTATAATGAAGTGGGTGATAAAGCATGCAAAGTATTAAAAATACAGTCTTAAATACCATAATCATTCAAAAATCAAAATTTATTTGTAAACTAGTTTCTGTACAAAATATAGAAGAAATAAAACAAGAATTAGAACAGGTAAAAAAAGAATATCAAAACGCCACACATTACTGTTATGCTTATATTTGTAACAATCATATTCATGCATCAGATAATGGAGAACCAAATGGAACTGCTGGTATGCCCATATTAAATGTACTTCAAAAACAAAATTTGAATTACATTCTTGCTATTGTTATTCGCTATTTTGGCGGCATTAAATTAGGAGCTGGCGGTTTAGTACGTGCTTATTCTAATGCTACAGTAGAAGCATTAAAAAAAGCAACTTTTATCAATTTTGTTCCAGGAAAGATTATCACTTGTACATTTTCTTATCAAGAAGAAAAACAAATGGAGCATTTATTATCTAATACCCAAATTATAGAAAAAAAATATCAAGAACAAATTATGTATAAAGTAAAAATATCAAATGAAGAATTTGAAAAAATGAAAAATCAACTTCTGCATTTTCATATTGAAGAAGATATATTAATTGCTAAATAAATAACTTCGATTTGCAAAGTAAAATAAGCATTATTATTGACAAAAAAAAAGCACTATAGTACAATGTATATAGATGAGGGAAACTTCATATCATAAAAAGAGATACATTCTAATATTCCCATGTTAGGTGTTTACTCTAAATTTTGTTTTGAGAAAACACCAATTCAAAGCTGAGTTGGTGTTTTCTTTTAAATTAGTTCTTATTTTTAAGAACAATGATAGTGTAAAACACAATCATTGCAAATGCAACAATTAATTCCAAAAGAATTTATCCTTTCTATATTTCTTGCAAACATAGAAATCACCTCTTTTCTATCATCCTTTGATGAAGAATCGAGTAAAACACCTAACTACTAGAATAGTACCTCTATATTTATTATACATGGAATATCTACATTTTACAATAGTATCTATCAAAATAGCCAAGTTTGTTATCTTCAAAAGATTGACAAAGAAAATATACTATAGTACAATGTATATAGATGAAGGAAACCTCATATCATAAAAAAAGAGAAACACTCTGATATTTGTGTGTTAGATGTTTACTCTAAACAGTTGCTAAAGAAAAGAGTCTAATAAGACTCTTTTCTTTATTGTAATTTTAATTTTTTTTCTTTACAAGCTTTTTTTGTTGCTTTATAACAAGCATCATAAGAAGCTTCTGCTTTTCCCATTCTTTCGGAACTAATTCCATCTATAACACCATATTGTGAATAATATGGATTTTTGAGTTTTGATTTATCGAATAATTTTGAAAGCATTAGACTTGCTACTCCTACACCAATAAAAGTAAATTGAATTGGTTTCATATCCGTTCTACCATACCAATAAATAAGTGAAAATATACTAGGAATTAACATACCAACTCCAAAATTTTTAAACATTGTAACAGAATTTACTTTTTGTCTTACACTAATACTACAAATTTTATATTCTAAATATCTTTCAACTTCATCATCTGAAAAACCTAATTTATCTTTTAAATAAGCTTTGTGATTTAATAATGCTACTTCTAAAATTGTTTTGGCATCTCTTGGAATTACAATATCAGATGGTTTTACCTCAATCTTTATTTTTTTCTTATCATATGGACTTTTTGCATAAAATTTCATAAATATTCCCCCTTTTATGAATTGATTGTTATATTATCATAATTTTAGAAAATCGTCAAATCAAAAAAAGTCTTGAATAATTTCAAAACTCTTTTTTATTAATCTTCTAAAGTTTCCTTTAATCTTTTTTCATATTCTGCTTGCAATACATAAATATCTTTACTACTCATAAATAGTAAAACCGCATTTTTATGCTTCAATAATTTATCGACTGTATCTAAAGAAATATATTCTCCATTATTTAATTTCTCTAAAATAACCTCATAAGTAACATCATCATAACCAACTTCTTCACGATCTACTCCAACATCCATAATATAAGATTTATCAGCTAGATTAAGAGCTTCCGCAAACTCTTCTGCAAATTCTTTGGTTCTAGATAAAGTATGTGTTTTTAAAATGGCTACAATTTCTTTATCTGGATATTTTTGTTTGGCTGCCTTTATGGTTACTTTTACTTCTGTTGGATGATGAGCGTAATCATCAACTGTTACAATATCACCAATCACATTTTCCTTAAATCTTCTTTTGGCACCACCAAATGTTTTTAAATTTTTAGCAACTTCTTTTGCATCCATTCTTTCATAGTAACAAACACCAATAACTGCTAACGCATTTAAAAGCATATGTTTTCCAAAAAGTGGTAAATCAAAATGTCCATAATAATTTCCTTCTACAAAGACATCAAATTCAGTTCCATCATTACTGTATTCTACATCTTTCGCTAAAATATCGTTATCCTCTTTTAAACCATAATAGAAAATTGGAGGATTCACGTCCAAAGTATGAGTATAGGGATCATCTCCACATGCAATTACCATTTTTTCTGCTTTATTTGCAAAACTTTGATAAGCATCTATAACATCATCAATATCTTTGTAATAATCAATATGATCTAACTCTATATTTGTAATGATTGCGTATGCTGGATCATAATCTAAAAAATGTCTTTTATATTCACAAGCTTCAAGAGCAAAATAAGAATTTTCTTTACTTGCTTTTCCTGACCCATCTCCAATTAAATAATTGCAACCAGTAATATTGGATAATACATGTGATAACATTGCTGTTGTCGTCGTTTTTCCATGGCATCCAGAAATTGCAATTGTTTTAAACATTCCTGTTAATCTTCCAACCATTTCTTGATAAGTATAAATTTTCAAATCTAATTCTTTAGCTTTTGCTACTTCTGGATTATGGTCATTAAATGCATTCCCTTGTACAATAATCATACCATCTTCTATATTCTTTTCATCAAAAGGAAGAATCCGAATATTTTTTTCTAATAATGCGTCTTCTGTAAAAAAATGGTCTGGTTTGTCACTACCCTCTACTTCATATCCTAAATCATGCATAATTTGTGCTAATGCACTCATGCCAGTCCCTTTTATTCCTATAAAATGATACATATTTTTCATCTCCTATTACTATTATACTTCATTTATCCCAAAAAATTAAGTAGAAATGGTCCTAAAATAAGAATCATAATCAATGGTACCACAAATAATACTGATATTATACTTATTTTATTTGGGATTTTGTTAATTTGTCCTTTGATTTCTAATATTTGTTTATCTCTTAGAAACGCAATCTGATTATACATTGTATCCAAAATACTATTTCCAAAAATATTCGTTTGTGTAATATTTAAAATAATGTTATTAACAGTTTCTGACGGAATTCTTTTTTTCATATCTTCTAATGCTTCTAATAAAGATTTTCCAAAATGAACTTCTAATAATGCTCTTTTAAATTCATCTGATAATTCTGACTTCACATTAGCTACTGTAACTTCTAAAGAATTTTCAAGATTTCTTCCAGATTCTAAGGTCAAGGTTAAAATTTCAAAAAAATATAAAGCTTCATGATCAAGTTTTCGAATGCGCATCTTTAAGGGTTTTGTGATAATCAAATAATAGTATGCATAGTACCAACCAAGTGTAATCGCAGGTGCAAAAATATAAGCATGTTTTGATTCATATAATACAACTAAAAATGCAATCAATGAAGAAAGCAATTGAAGATTAATGAATGCTGTTGCATCAAATTTTGATTTTCCACCTAGCATATCTATCTGCATTTGAATTCTATCTAAATCTTTTTCACGATAAATTTTTCGAATAATATTATTTCTCAAGCCCATCACATCCTAACCGCCATAATTTTTCTGACACAGATAATATAAATAACATATAAAATAACAATAAGAAAAGATAACATAATTCCAAGTGGTGTTGTAAAAAAAGGTAAGAAATAATCTGGATTGATAACACTTACAAAAATTGTAAATAAAACAGGAACGCAGAATAATACATACATAATCATTTTAGAACTACTAGTAAGTGACTCTAATTCTAACCATAATTTCTTTTTACTAAATAATGATTCTTCAATAGAAGAAAATACCTTAATAATATTTCCTCCTGTTTTATTTAAAATACTTAAAGAAGCTGTTAGATAATTCACTTCTTCTAATTTAATTCGATCAGCAAATCTACCAAAAACTACATCAACAGAGAGTCCATAAGAAAGTTCTGCACGCATTTTTTTGAATTCTTTTGCAATTGCTCCATCTAATTCAGTCATTACGAGTTCAATTGCTTGTGTGATACTTCTTCCAGATTTAAATGCATTATTCATAATAATAATGGCTTGTAATAAATCATTTTCAATATGTTTTCGGTGCAATTTATGTTTTGAAATATATAAAATATCTGGGACAAAGAAGCCAAATAGAAATGGAAAAACGATTTCATAAGAATTCATAAGTTCTATTTGTAAAGTAGACGAAATAATTGCAATAACAACAAATAAAATAGCGATTAATATTTTGGCTGATACAAAATCTATTCCTGTTCTATTTTCGTCTCCCATAATTCCAACATATTTCTCATATCGATTTGAATATTTTTTTAAAAAAACAGACTTTGAAACATATTTACTGATTCGTTTTAATAGTTTTGCATAGAATTGATAATATCGATCAAATAAAGATAACGAATGATCATTTAAAGATTCAATGCTATATTTTCTAATCCTTTGTTCTAACTTTACACTTCTTCTATAAGATAACATTGCAAAGATAATACCTACTAAGGCGGCTATAATCCCTAACTGAATCAAAATAACTCCAAAAGTATCATCCTTAACAACATTGATCATCATCGCTTTTGTCGTCGTGTTTCCAGCGCTATCAGTAACTGTATAAACTAATTTTTTTAATCCAATTTCTTCAAAATTTAGTTCTTCTACATTGGTTGTTACTTGTCCTAATAAATCCCCATCCTGTGTGTCATAAGCCTTTACATCTGCCATAGGATAAAGAATAGATCCGACTCTCATTTTTAAAGAGTCACTTCCTAATATAATAACTGGAGCATCTTTATCTATTTTATAAACTCCACTTTCTATTTCTGTTTTTCGATTGTAATAATCATAGGATTCTATTTTGATTTGGTAAGTTCCTGATTCATCTAATACAATATTAACTGGTTTTTCTCCATCAATACTTTCACTACTACTTGGAATTCCATTTTTTAAAACTGTATAGGTATACCGCATTACTAAGCTATCAGGAGTATATGTAATTGTTAAATCTTGATTTGTCGGCTTTTCTTGAGCTTCCAAATTAAAACCAGTTTCTCCCAAATGTGGCACTAGAATCACCTACTTTCTATCAAATATATCCATAAGAGTATTAATTCCTCTTGATTTTATTGTTTTATAAACATTTGGAATACGATCATGTAAAATGAACTCCCCTAATACGTCTCCATTTTCTTTCACACCATCTTGTCTAAAAGTAAAAATCTCTTCCATTTTAATTGCATTATCCTCTATTCCAGTTATTTCACAAATGCTTGTTACTTTTCTTCTTCCATCTGTTAATCTGGATACTTGAACAACAATATTAATAGCTCCTTCAATATATTCACGAATAGCTCTAATTGGAATTTCCATACCAGCCATCAATACCATAGTTTCTAAACGATTTAATGCATCAAGTGGACTATTGGCATGCATTGTTGTTAAAGACCCGTTATGCCCAGTATTCATTGCTTGTAACATATCAAAAGCCTCTTTCCCACGAACTTCTCCAACAATAATACGGTCTGGTCTCATACGAAGAGAGTTAATTACCAAATCTCGAATTGTAATAGCTCCTTCCCCTTCATAATTGGTTAATCTTGTTTCTAGTGAGATAACATGCTCTTGTTCCAATCTAAGTTCAGCCGCATCCTCAATTGTAATAATTCTCTCATTTGGAGAAATAAAAGAAGATAATACATTTAAAAGAGTTGTTTTTCCACTTCCTGTTCCACCACAAATAATAATGTTTAGTTTTGCTTCTACGCATGCTTCTAAAAATCTAGCCATATATGGAGTAAGTGCTCCTGTTCTTAAAAAGTCCTCAATGTTTGCTAATTCTTCTTTAAATTTACGAATTGTTAAAACTGGCCCATTTAAGGAAAGAGGCGGAATAACCGCATTTAGTCTAGAACCATCTACAAGCCTTGCATCGACCATTGGATTTGCTGTATCAATTGTTCTTCCAAGTGGTTGAATCATCCTTTGAATCGTCCTTAAAATATGATCTTCATTGATGAAAGAAATACTGTTGTCTCTTACAACACGACCTTCCAATTCAATATAAATTTCGTCTTTTCCATTTACCATAATTTCTGTAATATCACGGTCTTCCAATAACTCTGTTAATGGCCCATTTCCACTGATTTCATTATCAATCAAGTTATATAAGTAACTTCTTTCAACATTTGATAAATCATATCCATCTATGGTTTTATCAATTTCTGTTTTCACAAAATCAGTCATATCTCTTGCTTTGGTAATATTATTATCAATTAAATTTTGAATGATTTTAGTACGAAGTTCATCTAACAATATTTTATTAGGAAATGCTTCATAATCTGAAACATAAGCAACTTCTGGAGTTTCTATTTGAACGTCAAATTCTTCAACAAATTTTTTCTTTGCCATAAATTCCTCCTATTTTTTATCTTTCATTAAGGATTCTGCTATATTTTTAAAACTATCCATTGTTTTCTTATATTTAGAAGCAATGCCTTTTTGGAGTGTTAAAATATTGCCTTCTAATATATATTTGTCTATATTTTTTAAATAAAAGTTTTTTGGAATTACATAATCAATGTTCTCTTTTAAAATATTTCTCACATCATATTTTGAGAACGGTTCTTTTCCTGGATGAGTGGATTCATTCAAAATGATTTTGTAATTATCTTGTTCCATATCTTTATGAATGGCAATTCTAGTTGCCATGTTTTTTAAGTTAGATGGATCATTGTTGATGACATACAATACTTGATCACTTGCATCTAAAGCTACTAAGGTAATATCATTTAAAAAATGGTTGGTATCTATTAAAATAACATCATACCTGTAAATTACTTTTGATAGTACAACCGAAATGTATTTACTCCCTATTTTACTTGCATTTCTAGGATCTTTTGGAGAAGGAATTACATCAATGTAGTCGTTATATTTTACTAAATATCTGTCGATAATTTCAAAACGATTGCTGTTTAGATCATCTACTAACCTATAAATATCTTGTTCATTTGGAATGTTTAAAGAAAGAGCAATTGCTCCACCATATAAGTCTAAATCAATAATTAATACTTTCTTTTTTTGAAGGCTAAAAATACCTGCTAGATTTAAAAGTGTTGTTGTTTTTCCTGTTCCACCTTTTACAGAAGCAACTGTAAATATTTTTGCTTTTTCTAATGCCATATTATCCCTCTTTCTTAATTCTTTTCTCTCCGTTTATAACTTCTCCTTGATATGATAATTTTAAAATCTGATTTTTAGGTAGAAAAATGGTATCTATTCGTTTTTCTACCCTTACATAAACTTTATCATCTTTAATTTCAATTCTAAGTTCATAAATATCTTTGATATTTTCCTTTAATAGATTCGTCATATTAATCTTTAAAACGGTTTCTTCTTCATTTATATGGTCGAGTGCATAACCAATAGAATCTGCAATGGCATGTTCCATTTTTCTTTTTTCGTTATAAGCAAGTCCTAAATCTACAATTAAGCCAACCAATAACAGTAAAAATGGCAATAAGATTAAAAACAGCACAAGGACTTGTCCTTTTTTATTCATTTGATATCACCCTGCTCGCCTTGATTTGATAGCTCTTCCCTAAGATCCGATTAAGTCCTGGTGTATTCACTACTACTTTTTTTGACAAGGTGATCGTAGTTGTTGTACTTTTGGTTTCTATATTTTTTGTCAATTCTTTCTGTTTTACATAGTAATCTACTTCAGTCATTTTATTCTGTCTTACTAATTCAACTACATAATCTAAGTCATTTTCTAATGTATACTCTTTATAAAGAATATTTCCAAAGTCTATTGCTCCTAATATTAATAGCAATAAAACTGGTAATATTATAATAAATTCGACTAATGCTTGCCCTTTATTCTTCATCTTACCACACTCTCATATTCTATATAAAATTATATCAAATAATCACTATTACGACAAGAAAAAGTTTGGTTTTACCCAAACTTCTTTAGTCCGTAAGTGGAGCATAAGCAATAAATCGTTTTACTTTCTGTTTTTCATCAAGTTCTATAGTTGCTTTCGATAAAGCAATAGCAGTATGCATTAGCTCTACATCAAGTTCTTTTATATGATAAATTCCATTTTCTTGATAAGCATGGTTTGAATCTGTATAAATTTCTATAAGTTCTTTTTTTGTTAGCTCACAATGAATAACTGGTTTTCGATAGTCTTCATAGTCTTCTTTTAAAACAATTTCTTTTAATAAATTATCAAATACATAACATTTTCCTTGATAGAAAAATTCTACCCATCCATGATTGTAATCACTATTTGGTCTTTCCATGTTTGGAAACATTTTTTGATAAAGAAATCCTAATTCATTCCCAACATCGATTCGTCCTCTAATTAGTTTATCTGTATCTTCTAACCCCATAATTGCCCATGCGCTATAATAGTAACAAATCTGCTGATATCGATAACCTAAAAACTTTTCAAAAGATTCTATTCCATAAGGGGAAGGTCTTCTATCTATGAATACTTTTTTAGTTTGTTCAAAAAAATATTCATTGACTGTTAAATGCTGAATGGTTGACATATTTTCTCCCTAATTTTTATAAACATATTGATTGCCTTCACTATGGTCTACAATTGGGATATCCAAACCTAAATTATTACAGAAAGAAGATAATTCTTCTGCATACCAATCATCATCTTCTCCTTGTAAAAGCATTTGAAAGCCAGGAATTCCAATTGCTTTAATCATAGAAGCTGGAACACTTCCATTTACTTGATATTCATTTCTTGCATAACTATAAAAATTATGAAGACCTTTTCGCTCACTCAGCTCCAGCCATTCTCCATAAGGTACATAAATTGTTTTATAGGCTTCTACCATTGGAGATACAATGATAGTCATATTAGGTTTTATAAACGTTTCAAATTCTAGATCTCCAAATCCCTCTTTTTCTAATAAAGAAATACGTTTTCCATCATTACAATTATCACTATAAGAAAAATATCCTGAGAGTTGATTTCTTGGAAGTAATCCTTGTTTTAAAATTTTTTTTACTATTTCTAATTGTTCTTGATAACTACCAAATCGAATACCATGATATAGATAAAGATTATCAAAATAAAGTGGTAGGTCTTCTCTTACATTTGGATGTATGGTAGAAAATAATTCCATTTTTAATTCTTCTAATTCTTTTATTTTTTGTTCTGTTAGTCTCATAGCATCACTTCTTTCTTGGGGGTTATTCTATATTACTTTGAATAAGATGTCAAGAATGATTATCCTCTATGATGTTATTAGAATTTTTATTTAATAGGGAACATATGACATTGAAATGTTGAATTATATCACTATTTGATACAGAAGAACAATCAATAGATATTCCAAATTTTTTATCTGCACTGTTATTAATCTTACTTAAAACTTTCGCTTCCCTATCCCCTATTTTGTATATATCAACAGTGCAATTTTCATATTCGTATATATGTAACTCTTTTTTATAAATTCTTATTAATTTATCTAAATCAATATCAATTATTTTATCCTTTGTAATATAGAATTCAAATTCAATCAAATCAATATTAAAACAAATGTCTCCCTTATCCTCTACTGATATTACTGGCATATAGTATTTTTGTCTATAATATTCTCCATTAATATTTATAAAATGATTATTATATGATTGAAAAGTTGTTTTATAATGTAATTCATTTAATTTTATATTCAATTTTCTGCTTTATCATATATTTCATTTAAAACTTTATGTATTTCTAAAATATTCAAATTTTATCTCCTATAACTTAATCTATATTCATTGTATCATGTATAATTTTTTAGGTAAAGTGTATCGTTTCTTGCAAAACATAATATAAAAGCCAAGAACAAAAAGATTTTAAAATGTTTACAAAAAAAAGAGTTATTTTTTCATAACTCTTTTTTGATTAAGCTTTTACATTTTTATTTTTACGAACTAATACAATCATTAATCCTAATGATAAAAGAGCTGCTCCAGCTAATGGGAATACATAAGCTACGTCTCCAGTATTTGGACTACTTGGCGCACCCTTTTTCTTATATTTGATACATAATGAATGCGCTACATCAGCAACATCAGTACTCAATAAGCTATTTGCATTTGTAATATTTGAAAAAGTATAAACTCCATCTGCAGATGGTTGTACATATTGACGATCTACTAATACAGTGTCAATCTCATATCCTTCGTTTACATTTACTTGAAATGTTTGAGTACATCCTGGATTTACTTCTACATAAAGTTGTTGACCACTCTTGATTGTAATAATGTTACTTGAACTACTATCTGCTGGTGTTACTGTACAACTATTTTTTGTTGTCGTAATTGTTCCATAGTCAATTCCACTTCCATCTTGTCCATTTATTACATCAATTTTCAAGTTTGCTGCACTTGCACTTGTTGCTCCAAGCCATAGAGAACAAAATGCAATTGCAAAAAAGCTCATCATTTTTATTGTTCTTTTCATAAAACACTCTCCCTTATCTTACATTACCATTATCTAACAAATCTTTCATAATGTCAATCAGAGAATTCGACATTTTTCTAATTTGACACATTTTTTTCAGGAACTATATAAGTCATCACTCTTTTTGCTACTAATGTAAAACGTTCATCTGGCTCTACATCTGTACACGTTGAAAGCGTCAAAAGATGATCTTTTGTTCCCACTTCTAATTCACTAGAAAGAATGGTTTTTTGCTTTATTTCATCCAAATACTTTTGGAATGACTCTTCACTATTAAAGTTAATAATATGGGCTTCTTTTGAAGAATCAAATTCATAAGCTGCATAAATTTCATATTGATATGTTGCTTTTGGAGTAATAAGCCATATATATTTATGTTCTTCAAAATAAGATTCTTTTCTATATTTTTTGAGAGACCCAAACATGGTATTGTTTCGCATATTGTGGCCATACAAAATTGTATTATCTGAGCTAAAGTCTTGATTGGCACGATAATCTATAAAAATGGATCCACTTATATTTGGCTTTTTATTATATAAATGTTTTAAATAATATTCATTGTCTTCTGCTCTTGTGATTGGATAATTAATTTCTGTATCATCAATTCTAATCCAAGCAACGATCTCATCATTAATTTCATACAACGGTTCAAAATCGACTTGTGGAATATCATCATTAATTGGAAATTCTGTCCTATCTGGATCTGGTTTGATAATTGGTAAAGGTTGGCTTTGCCCAATTTGATTTTGGATTTTTCCATAACTATCAGAAGCACTCCAATATTGCCAAACAATTCTTCCTAACAAGAATAGTGAAATTGAAAAAATTAAAATCAAAATGCTTAGTACTGCCATATAAACTTTTTGGTTTGCAAGTTTATTCTTCAAAACTTTTTTCTGAATTGCTTTTGCTTCCTTGATATCCAAAACTTGTGTTAAGTTAAGATAAGTGCTTTCATATAAATCTGGATTGCTAAGATAACTAACAGATCTGTAAAGCATTTCTAAATGATTGTTATAGAACTTCCACTGCTCTGGATCTTTTGCTAAATACTTACTGATTCTTTTTTGCTCTAATTCATACATTTTTGCCATATAATCATTAAACTTTGAAAGAAGCATTTCTAGTTCACTATGTGTAATGGTATGATTTCTAACACTTTTATTAATTTCCCTGACAAAATGCTCCTCAATGATTCGCTTTATTAACCAGTCCGTTCTTGGTAATCTTGGCTTATATTCTAATAAATGAATAAATTCCTCTGACAGTTTTGATATTGTTAGAGGTATGTGCAAAATAACTTGCTCATAATAATTTGCCAAAACTTCGCTATCTTCATCTTCGAAAATCAATTCTAATTCAGATTCATAAGCTTCTAATAATTCAACAATTTTCTTTTTTCTTCCATCAGTTTGATATTCTAGTTTTAAAAAAGGACGATTTTCTATAATTTCTGGAGATAATAAAACAGTTTGATCTGTTAAGTCTTCTAGTGTTAAAACAAGACGATTGGAATCATTAGATGGTTTTTCTCCTTTTATCGCTTCTATAATCTGTCTTTCATAATCTTCTATAATTTCTTTATAAAGAGAAGGCGCTACTTCTTCAAAAAAGCGAAGACGATTTATTAAACTTTGATCTACAATTTCCGTTTCAATGCTCAAATAGGAATAGTTCTCATAGAAAAAACTGGCACCTAAAATTTCTTTTACCATGTACTGCTTTTTACTTTTAATCTCTTCATATTTATTATGAGCAAAAGACTTGTATTTATATCTTTTTTCAAATAAATCAAACAAATAAGCAAAATAAATCATATTTCCTTCTAAAGTTGGTTTTATAACACTTTCATTAATATAAATATCTGGTCCTTGATAAATAAATGGCTTCTTTTCTTCTAGTGTTACAACATGAATGGTTTCTTCCCAACCTAATTGTCCAAGCAAGTCTAAAATCAAAAAACGAAATAATTCTGCATACATTGCTGATGATAAATCTAAATTTCTATCTTTTTCAAAAATGACAAAAAATAAATATCGAAGATAATAATGTGGCATTTTCCTATTTTTATAAATCATTAAATAATTTAATAAATCTTTTAATTCAAAATCATTTAAAATTCTATTTTTTTTCATTTGCTTGTGATAAAATCTTCCAACATCATCTGCTGCTTCTTCAAAATGAATTTCTTTCAAAAATTTTTGAAATGGTTCAAATTCTTTTGGATATTGTTTAGATAAATCTAATAAATTTCTGCAAGCTGCATTTTCATAAAATTGAAATGGATTTTCTTTCATTTTTTCTAAATAAAATCTTGTTAAAATTTTCATTGTAATCGGCAAATAACTAAAATTCTTTGTTTTTTTCATGATAAAAACTGTACTATTGAGTAATCGCTCAAATTCATTTAAATAGTACTGTTTGCTCATGCCATCACCAAAAAAAGAACAATTATCGTCTAGATTTAATAACTGTTTGCACAATGCTTCATCATCTAAAATATGTACTAATTGTTCAATTGTAGTTTTCCCCTTTTTCATCTTTTCTACTCCGATTTTTCTTCTTTTATAATTTGACTTTGTTTTAAGTAGTGATTTGCTAAATGAAGAAATTTAGTGGCCTCATTTTCACGTTTGCAAGTTAAAGCTTCTTTATATTTTTCAAAGTAATAAACCATTTTTTCGCGATCTGTTAACTGACGTTTAAAATAATTTGTATCTTCCACTTGCTACCACTCCTTATTCTAAATTTATTTTAACATACAATAGAAAAAAGAACAAGAAAAAGTATCCTAAGTCAGATACTTTTCCTCGATCATTTTAATTTTTCCTTTTCGTCACATATTCTTTAATCTGACTATCAGTTAAGCCTGTTATCTCTTTGATAAAAGGCAAATCAATCCCCTTCTTTAGCATAGAAAAAGCAGTTTCTAGTTTTCCAACCATAATTCCTTCTTTCTTTCCTCGCTTCTCTCCTCTTTGCTCTGCATGATATTTTATCATTGATGTGGCTTGTTCAAAGCTCATTTCCATACTTTCTTCCTCCTTCAATTTTTGATATATTTTATAATCCATATTATAATATTTAATATTCTCTATAAAACTTTGAAATGTTTTCTTTTCTTCTAATTCTAATAAAGTTTTTGTCACTACTTTTTTTCCTAATCTATCCAAGTTAAATATTCTTGCATAATCATAATCTATCCCATTTCTTTTTTTCAATGCTTCGTAAATATTCCATATTTTAATCTTCGATAAATTTCCAAATTGCTCATCACGATTTCTATTTATTTCTTCATATTCTTTCAGTACTTCTGAACTTTGATAGGGATAATTTAATATCAAATATAGTTCTACAGGTTTTACATGCTCGTAGAATTTTCCTGGATTTTGTCTCATATAAAAACCTGATATATACATTTTACTTCTCGGTTCAATATTTTCTAAATTTTTATTTTGAAGTTCTACAATTATAATTCTCTTTTCTGTTTTAATAACCAAATCACTGATTCGATATCGTAGATTTTCTTGAAAAGCATCTTTAAAAAACTGTTTTAAATATTCTTTTTTTCGAAACATATTTTTAAAAATAGTATCATATCGTAATCCATAAATTTTTATATCTTTTTTATTTTTGAATGACTGAATACGATTTTGCATGATTTTCCTCCTTATTAGGAAGAATCGTCTACATTATAATAGATAATATTATTATTGTCAAATACTTCTTCCTGCTCATTAGAATTATATAAGATACGTTTGAAAAAACCTTAAATTTTAACAAAAAAAGAAGCTTATGCTTCTAAAAGTTCAGTTTTTCTTCAATATAGGAAGCCACTTCATCTACTTTCAAAGTTATCTGCTCCATTGTATCCCTATCTCTTATTGTAACTGTATTTTCATTTAACGTATTGTCATCAATCGTGATTGCAAATGGTGTTCCCATAATATCACTTCTGCGATATCTTTTTCCAATATTTCCTGCTTCATCATAAGCTACCATAAAATGAGAAGCTAAAGTTTTATAGATTTCCATTGCTTTTTCACTATGATACTTTTTAATTAAAGGAAGAATAGAAACTTTATAAGGGGCTAATGCTGGATGAAGAGATAGTACTTCTCTAATTTCATCATTTTCCAATGTTTCTGTACGATAAGCATCGCATAAGAAAGCAAGTACAACACGGTCTGCTCCTAAACTTGGCTCAATGACATATGGAATATATTTTTCATTCGTTTCTGGATCTAAATATTCCATGCTTTGCTTTGAAACATTTTGATGTTGTGTTAAATCATAATCAGTTCTACTTGCAACTCCCCATAATTCTCCCCAACCAAATGGAAATAAAAATTCAAAGTCTGTTGTTGCATTACTATAATGACTCAATTCTTCTTGCTCATGGTCACGTGTTCTGATATTCTCTTTTTTCATCCCTAAATTGAGTAACCAGTTATAGCAATAATCTTTCCAATACTGAAACCATTCTAATTCGGTTCCAGGTTTACAGAAAAACTCTAATTCCATTTGTTCAAACTCACGTGTTCTAAAAGTAAAGTTTCCTGGAGTAATTTCATTTCTAAAACTTTTTCCAACTTGTGCAATTCCAAATGGCACTTTTAATCTCATACTTCTCGCTACATTCATGAAATTCACGAATATTCCTTGCGCTGTTTCTGGTCTTAAATAAACTGTGCTTTTGGCATCCTCTGTAACCCCTTGAAATGTTTTAAACATTAAATTGAATTGTCTAATATCTGTATAGTTTAATTTACCACAATTTGGACAAACTATCTGATGTTCTTTAATATAATCAAGTAGTTTTTCATTGCTCCAGCCACCAGCTTCTATTCCACTATGCTCTTCCACTAATTTGTCTGCTCGATGTCTTGTTTTACATTCTTTACAGTCAATTAACGGATCAGAGAAAGTCGCCAAGTGTCCACTTGCTTCCCATGTTTTAGGATTCATTAAAATGGCACTATCCATTCCTACATTATAAATACTCTCTTGAACAAATTTTTTCATCCATGCTTTCTTTACATTGTTTTTAAGTTCTACCCCAAGTGGACCGTAATCCCAAGTATTGGCAAGACCACCATATATTTCACTTCCCTTAAAGATAAATCCATATTGCTTACACAAATTTACAATCTTATCCATTGTTACTTTTTCCATATAATCTCCTCTTTTCTATTATCAATGAGAAACAAAAATTCTCTTAGAATGTAAGGACGAGTTACCCCGCGGTTCCACCTTACTTATTCTAAGAGAATCAGCTTATCCTATATTGCTCTTGGTTTCCAAGCCAGTCATCGCATTGATTATTTATATTTTACTGGTAATTTTTTCATTCGTCAATAGTTTTTAACGATAAAGTTCAATTAGATATCCTACTACATTTTCAAAATCAATTGTTTCTAAGCTTCCCAATTCTTTATTTGCACTTTCATTACTATTTGGAACCTCAATTACAATTGACTTTTCCTCACCTGAAGCAATCTCTTGATTTAATATAACATTTCTTACATTTTCATTATCTTTATCAAATAATTTTAATTGACCATTTAAAGTTCTTGCATCAGTACCATTATTTTTTACATTTAATGTTACAGATAACGTTGCTTTATCTTCTGATAAAATTGCTTTTTGATAAGTGACAATCCAGTTATTATAATCTATTATATGATTTCCTGTTGTACTCGTTAACTTCTTTTCATTTGAAGGTTCTTTTTTCACACCATTACAAGTATATCCTTCTTCTAAATAATATTCATTTGCTTCATCATAAGTTAGTTTCCATGTGTCATCTTTTTCTTCTTCTGTCGCTTTTTCATAGTTACGATCAATAAAGACTTGATAAATATATTTCTTGTCATCATATTTAAAAGTATATTTTTGCCCATCTGTATTTTTTAATTCTTGACTGAATAATTTAATCATAGCTTTTCTTTCCATATAAATATCTGCATCACGCATTGTAACAGTTGTATGTTCTTCTGATCTTAAAATGTTCTTACTAGTATTGTCATATATAAATGTAATACTCTTATTTTCTAAACTATTGTCTTCTTCGTTTTCTGTTTCTATTGTACATACTAAATTTGATGTTTTTGGCTGTTCTGGTTCTTTTATCTCTGAGTCATTTGGCTTGTTTGGTTGTTCATTCATTTGAGGTTCTAAAACAAATACATAAACAACAGCAATTGAAGCTATCAATAAAAGAGTAATAATCATAAGTATTATAATACTTGTTTTTCCTTTTTTCTTTTCTTTTCTTCTTTTTTTACCATCATAGATTTGTTCAAACTTAACTGGTTCTTCTACTGGTGGTTCTGGATTTAAATTTGGTTCTACTGGTGGTATTCCTACTACACTCATATTATTAACTGGAGTTACCACCTCTGTAATTGGTATTACAGGTGGTACTGTAGGTTCTATTTCTGAATTTGGTACTGAAGTCTGATTTATATTTTCTACTGGTATTATGTTTGGTTGAACTGGTTCTATAGATGGTATTGGTTGTACATTTTGAATTACTGGTTCTTGTGTTAGATTTTGAGTCACTTCTGGCATTGAAGTAGAAGTTGGCTCTTCTGATAATTCTGTATTTTTGTCAGTTTCTATTGAAGAGGTTGATTGTACACTGAAAGTGATTGGTTTCTGTGCTTCATTTTGATTTGTAGAGATAGTCACTTCTGGCGTTGAAATAGAAGTTGGCTCTACATTTTGGCCACCTTCTAAATTTTCTACTGAATCAGACATTTCTACGTTTGATTCTAATACTTCATCACTATTTCCTACAAACTGTATTTCCTCTGGTTGGTCCTTTATTTTAGAACTCTTTTTCATTAAAAAGCTTGGCAAAGTAATATTTGCATCTATTTCTTCTTTTTTAGGGAGCGTAAAGAAATTTGGATACTGATCCATTTTTTCTTCAAACAAGTCAGAACTTACAATACTCATTCTTTCAATCATACTAAAATCGACAAATTCAATTTCATTATTCACTTCTCCTGAAAATACTTGTTTAAAATATGAAAATACTTGGCGTCTTTCAGATTCTGTTTCGCATTTAAATAACAAGTATTGATCTTTTAAAAATGAAACTCTTCCAATATAAATATCAAAACGAACATCCTTTTTTTTCTTAGGAACTTCGGTGTATGCCAAATACTGATTTTGGTTATATATAATTTTAAACCCTACAGCTATCTCAACATAATGGTCTTCTTTTGTTGTATCTTTTACTTTTTTCTTTTCCATTCTATCATCTACTTTCCTATATTATAGTGTAACATTGTATGAATTAAATTGCAATTAGAAACATAAAAAAAACATCTTTCGATGTCAAATATGAGAAAAAAGTAAAGCCATACTAATTCCAAGCAACACTCCCATAAAAACTTCTAATGGTTTATGCCCTACTTGCTCTTTTAAATGAAACATTCCAGATTCGGAATCCTTACTAAAAACTTCATCAAAAATTTGGTTAATTGCAGCTGCTTGTTTTCCACTCTCTCTTCTAAGCCCCATAGCATCATAAGCGACAATGATAGAAAATACAAGAGCAAGTGCAAATATTGGTGTTTCAAATCCCATTTTTAGGCCAATTAATGAAGTCAATGAAAAGGTAAAGGATGTATGACTACTTGGCATTCCTCCACTTCCATTAAATAATCTTCCCCATTTTAATGTTCCAGCCATCCAAGATTCTGTCATAAACTTGATAAGTTGACAGAGAATTAAGGTTGTAAATGGACAGGTTAAATATATAAACTCCTTCATATAAACTCCTAACTAATTGTTGCTTTGCTGATATTTTTTAAAAATTCCTTACTTTTTAGATAAAGTCCTGTATATTCACTATAGTATTCATCTAAAAAGTCATTGATTTCACGTTTGCTTTGGTCTTTTACTTCTAATTTTGTAATTTTAGAAACGTCTACATAATAAAACATTCTGATTAATTTAATGGTGTTACTACTAACCATGTTTTCATTGGTATAGCAATTTCTACATACATATCCACCTTTTATACTAGAAAGTGTTACAATAGAAGCTTTACTTCCGCAAATACTGCAAGCATCAATAACAGGCATAACACCTAAAAAATAAAGATATTTGAGTTCTAGTATATTGGTAATAATCATTGGATCATAACCTTCATTTATTTTAGTAATTCCTTCTATTAATAAATTAAAAATTCTATCATTGCTATTTTGTTTATAAACTTGTTCAGTTAGTTCTAATAGAAAACTCGCATAACTAATTCTTGTAATGTCTGTTTTTAAATTTCGATATGGATTGATAACATCGACACTAGTCAAGCTTGATAATTTATTTTCTTTATAATAAATATGAAAAAAGCCATAAGTTAGCTTATCTGTGACACTTCTTAAATCGCTTTTCATATTTTTAGCGCCTTTTGCCATTAAACCGATAATGCCATGTTCCTTTGTTAAAACATTCACAATTTTACTAGTTTCTCCATAACTTTTCACATTCAAAATGATGCCTTCTACTTTTTCAATCATTCTTATTCACCGATGTACTCAAAACGATATTCTTGTTCTACTTCTGGATATTTTTCATGATCTACTTTTGATAAAAACATATCATATGGTCTTGCCCATATTTCACCCGTGTCTTCATGAGTATAAATTACCATATTCTCTAAAGTTTCTGAATGTTTGGCAATCGCAATTACTTTGTGTAATGTTCCTTTAAAATGCTTGTATTTTCCTCCAACTACTACTTCCATATTATTTTTTCTCCTCTTCTTTCCATTTCATATAATATTCTATTTTTCCTGTTGTTCTAAATAATTCCCACAATAATTCTTTTTTCATAATCTCACCTTATTTTTATAGTGAGACAAGATAAATTATTTTATACAAATTACTTTAAAGAATCATAATATCCAAATTCTATTAAATATTTTTCTTTATCTCTCCATTTTGGAATTGTTTTTACAAATAATTCCAAATAAATTTTCTTATTCATTATTTTTTCTATGTCAATTCTAGCTTGGACTCCAATTTTTTTAATCATAGAGCCATTTTTCCCAATAATAATTCTCTTTAACGAATCTCTATCAACAATGATTGCAACATGAATGTGAAATGCTTGGTTTTGCTTTTCTATTGCTTCTGTGACACAAGTAACAGAATGTGGTACTTCCTCTTCTGTCAATAAAAATACTTTTTCTCTTACCATTTCAGAAATTAAAAATGGTAATGACTGATTGGTAACAGTACCAGAATCAAAATATTGCACTTGATCAGGCAAATATTTTTTTAATGTCTCTACGATATCATTTACATTATCTTTTTTTAGAGCTGATACGGGAATAAATTCTTTAAAATCATATAATTTTTGATAAGACACAATTTTTTCTAAAATTTGTTCTTTTGGTATTTTATCAATTTTATTTAATATTAATAATACTGGTTTCTGTACTTCTTTTAACCGCTCTATGATATATTTATCGCCTGGTCCTAATTCTTCACTAACATCTATCAAAAATAATATTACATCAACATCATTGATACTATAATAAGCTTGCTCATTTAAAATACTTCCTAATTTATGTGTTGGCTTATGTATCCCTGGGGTATCTACAAATACAATTTGTGTTTCATTATCATTGTAAATTCCTTGTATGATATTTCTTGTCGTTTGAGGTTTTGGAGATGTAATGGCAACTTTCGTTCCCACAATTTCATTTAGTAAAGTAGATTTTCCCACATTTGGTCTTCCAATTAAACTTACAAATCCACTTTTCATAATTTTAGATCCTCTTCATCAAATGGGTAAGGACATAATTCTTCTACTAAAAATTCTTTTTTTTCACCACTGTTATTCATACAAATTACTTTCTTATTCTTTTCCATCATTTCTGTAATTATTTGTCTACAAATAAAACAACAAGTACTAATTTTAGGACTATCTACCATGATATACAAAGCTTCAAAATCATGTGGTTTATACCCATGACTAATCGCACTCACAAAAGCACTTCTTTCTGCACATATCGCAGCTCCATAAGAAGCATTTTCTACATTCACTCCTAAGAATTCTTTCCCATCTTTAGTTACTAATATGGCAGCTACTCTAAATTTAGAGTATGGACTATAAGAGTTTTCTAATAATTGTTCTAATTTTTCTTTCATAACATCACCTATTTTAATAAATCTAATAATTTTGGTAAAAAAATTATTATTCCAACTATCATTGAAGTGAGCGCAAATACCAAAACTGTCGCTGCCGCAGTATCCTTAGCTATTTTTGCCAATTCATTTTTTTCATGGCAAGTTAAATCTACCACTGTTTCTATAAAAGTATTCATTAATTCAGTCCCTATTACAAGACCTATCAAAAGGATGCAAATTAGCCATTCCATCATACTAATTTGTAATAAAATCCCCATCACTATCACAAAAACAGCCATAAAGACATGAATCATCATGTTTTGCTCATTTTTTAAAGCATATAACAATCCTTCCATCGCATATTTAAAGCTATAAAAAAGTCTTTTTAGTCCAAATTTTTTTCGTTTATCTCTTGATTCCAAATCCATCTAAAATCAACTCCTGACGTTCAAACATAACTTTTTCTTCTTCTTTTTCCATATGATCATATCCAAGAAGGTGTAATAATCCATGGACTGCTAAAAAGGAAAGTTCTCGTTTGAAAGAATGTCCATAAAGTTCTGCCTGTTCTTTGGCTTTTTCTATAGAAATATAAATATCACCTAATATTCTAGGCATTCCTTCTATATTTGGACAAATCTTATCATCTTCTAAAGCAAACGAAATAACATCAGTTGGCCGATCAATTCCACGATATTCCAAATTCATTTTATGAATTGTTTTATTATCAATCAAAATCAAATTAAATACGACTGTTTCTACTTGCTCCTTTTTTAGTGTATATTCCATCAGTTCTTTTAAAGCTTTTAAGTCTACTATTTCATCTGTTTTATTAAATACTTCAATTTCATTCATTTATACGACTCCCCAATTATACAAATACAAAATTGCACCTGCAATTAATATTACTATTAGTATATTATAAATCATTTGCTTTTTCAATATTGGAGGAATATGTTCTTTCATTTTGTTGATGCAATAATAAACCAAAAACCCTAATAAAGCTCCAATGATGTTTAGTAAAATATCATCTACATCAAATACTCTTCCAATTTGAAGTTGAGTGAATTCAATCGTAAAAGAAGTCAAAATAGCAAGTAAAAAAATTGATATTGGTTTTTTCAATTTTAAAAAATAGGAAACAAAAAAACCATATGGCATAAACATAATCATGTTTCCTAATACATTTTTGAAAAATAATGTTGAGCCAATTTGATATCTGAACATTTCCTTAAAAGGAACAAAGTTAGAAGTTGACCAACTAACATCTTGAAATGTCACAACATAGAATAAACACATCACATAAATAATGAAACAAAGACCTAATAATTCTTTATAAAAAATGATTTCTTTTTTCTCTTTGATAATCCAAACAATTCGCATGGATACAACAATTACGGAACAAATTAAAACCATAGGCCAAGTTCCACTAAAAATACTTAAAAAAGTAGTGCGAAACATATTAACCACCTACTTACTTTCTATTTCCTCTGTTATATTTTGATAACTTGTAATATCTTCTAACACTGTAAAAAATATTTCTAATACTATTCTACTATCTTTTACTTCAACTTTCAAATTTTTTTGACTAATTATTTCTTCTTTGTCAGAAAGTTGACTTTCCATTTTATTTCTTGCTAAGGCTTCTGCTTTTAAAATGGCTTCATCCTCTGTATTTAGCTCATCAATTTCAGTTGTTTCAAATTGTTTTTCTTTTGCTAAAACAATTGGCAAAAAAGAATGTTTTAAAAGTACTGTTTTTTCAACCTTTTTCGTTTTGTAATAGTGAAATGGAAACAATTGAAAATTTTGATTTAAAAATTGGAATGTGTAAGCAGTTTGTTTTTTGCCAGTTTTCCTTATTTCTTGATATGCAAATGGATAAGAAACAGTTACTTTATACCAAACTTCTCCATAAACTTTTCCTTCTGCTGGAACCGTTTCTTTTTGTTCTTCATTTAATTTTAGACTTCCACTAATAATAATATCTCCAGTGCTAACATAATCATTCGTACTTCTAATAATTTCTCCTTTGGTTGCTTCTACTCTTCTTATAATTGCGCTTTTTTTAGCTACCACATTCCTTTTTTCGGTTTCTTCTTTTGATGGTTTTAATTTTCTCATTTCTACTCGTACTACATATTTTGTTCCAACTGCTTCTATTTCTAACCATTCTATTTTATCCCTATTTTCATTTATAATTTGTTCTTTTATTTTTTCTAATTCAGAAAAATTTTTTTTGATACTCCCTTTTTTAATTCCTTGTTCTTCTAACTCCTTATATAAAAGGGTTCTAAGCTCTTTATTGGTATGAACAATTTCGATATCATATATAATGTTGGATAGACCATATAAAAAAAGTAGTGCCAAAGCTAGTCCAATTAAAAAAAAGCGATTGAGTTTCATTTTTTTCTTAATTTCTATCATGCCCGAAGTACCAATCTGATCAATTTCATAAATTGTTTTTAGTTCCATCACGCTATTATAATGTTCAGCATAAATTGTAATAATTACTGTTTTATAATTTGTATATTCTAATTTTAATATTTCTATATGATGACTATAAAGCCTATGAATAAAACGTTCTATATTTCTTCCAGTAATTTTTAACTGCACTTTACTTTTTAATAACTCTTTCATTTTTTCACCTAAGTTCTATTGCTTCAATGCTTCCCAAAATCAAGATTTCTTCTTGCATTAATTTTGATACAACTAACTCTTTTCCTTTTACAATAACTTCCCCATTTTTATGATAGATTCTAACTTGTCTACTATCAAAGTGACCTATCGATTCATAGTTCACAATATTGACTTTATTTTGGTAAACATGAATAGAAAATTCCTCTTCTAATATAAAACTTCTAAAATCATTAAATAACTTCATGATACCACCCTATCTCAGTATATGAAAAAAAGAATCTTACTATGATTCTTATTCCACCACACTTAAATTTCCACCATATTTGATATCATAATCATCTAACATATCATAAAAACTTTCTTTATCTAAAGCTACTACTTCTTTAATATCAATCATAATATCCATAGTTCCATATTCATTCAAAATATAGTAAAGTTTACGCTTTAATTCTATTATGTTTTTTCTATTTGCCATTCCCTTTACAGTAATATATAATGTGTTTTTACTAAATTCAATATCTGTTTTAAACATAATAATCAGCTCCAAATACACTATATCACACCGCTTAATCCTTTTAAATGAATTCGACAAAACTAGAAAAAAGTTGTATTTTCGAATTCGTTTATGATAAAATAAAAGTGATTTTAAAGAGGTGTAACATGAAAAAGTTTCTATTAATCGCTCTTGGAAAATGTATTATTTGGTTTGGAAAAATTTTAAATCACGGAAGTTCCTTGCCTGGAGAAATCATTTTAAAACTAGATTCCAAGTTTATGGGAAAAATAAAACTTCCTAAAACAGTGATTGCTGTTACAGGAAGTTCTGGAAAAGGTTCCGTTTCTAGTATGATAAGAGATCTTTATAAAGATTGTGGCTATAGTGTGGCCCATAATGTAAAGGGCTCTAATTTGAGCGCTGGTATTATGACACTACTTTTAGAAAATACGACTCTTTTTGGAGTTATGAAAAAAGATGTTCTCGTTTTTGAAATTGATGAACGTTATACAAAGTATGTTTTTCCTGAGTTAAATCCTAACTATGTTGTCATTACCAATTTGACAAGAGACCAACCACCTAGACAAGGCCATTTTGATTTGGTATTTGAAGAAATAAAAAAAGCGATTACAAATGATATGCATTTGATTTTAAATGGTGATGATCCCTATTTACAAAAATTTTCGTTTGATCATAAAGGACCCATTACTTATTATGGAATTTCTAAAATTAAATCGTCTTACACTAAAAATAAGTTTCAAAATTTAAATCTCAATTATTGTCCAATGTGCAATAAAAAGTTAGAATATGAATATTATCAATTTGAAAATTTAGGAAATTATCACTGTTCAAAGTGTAATTTCAAAAGACCTAAAATTGATTTTGAAGTAACAAAATTAGATTTTGAGAAAAAAGAAATGTTAATTAATAACCTTTACTCTATCCATATACCTTCTGGAATTCTGTATGCTGTTTATAATATTTTAGCAGCGTTTTCTACAACTATCACCCTTGGATTAGATACAG
The DNA here is from genome assembly GCA_947643405.1 of uncultured Mycoplasmatota bacterium. Lineage (GTDB taxonomy): Bacteria > Bacillota_I > Bacilli_A > RF39 > UBA660 > MGBC102946. The sequence continues at coordinate 29,308 of CANRVY010000005.1, forward strand.
AAGTTGTTTCAAAAATCATTAGTGAATTAAATCAAAATAAGAAATTATATGATGAATATTCTTACCATAATAGAGCTGTTTATGTTTTAAATAACAAAAATGAAAATAGCACAACTTTTAATAGTTCACTTCTATTTTTGGATCGTTTTAAGGAGAAAAAAACAATCGTCATCGGTTGGAAAGAAATTAGTAGAAGATATAATTTTGATGATTTATCTTGGTTATATGATATCGATTTTGAACTATTAAAAAAACATGATATTGATAAAATTGTCTGTGTTGGTATCCATCGTTATGACATTGCGACGAGATTAAAATATGCTGGTATTTATGAAAAAGATATTATGGTATTTGATAGTTTAGAAGAAGCCACTTCAGAAATTAAAAAGAAAACATCTGGAAATATTTATGCAATTTTAAATTTTGATTATGTGGAACCTTTTAATCATTATATGAAGGAGGACTTATCATGAATATTACAATTGCACATCTTTATTATGATTTATTAAACTTATATGGAGAAAGTGGTAATGTGAAAGCTTTAAAATATGGTTTAGAAAGTCAAGGCATTCATGTTACAATCAAGTTTGCAACAATTGGGGATGCATTAGACTTTGATTCTTATGATTTTATCTATATGGGCGCTGGAACAGAAGCCAATCAAAAATTAGCACTTCGCCACCTGATAAAATATAAGGATGATGTAAAAAAAGCAATTGAAATTGGTAAATTCTTTTTAATTACTGGAAATTCTTTAGAACTATTTGGAAAATGTATTATAGATAAGCACGAAAAGAGAACCAAAACATTACATGCTTTTGATTTTTATACAAAAGAGGAAAATTTTAGAATGGTTGATGAAGCACTTGTAAAAGCTGATTTTATGAAACCTTATATATTGGGTTTTCAAAATCAAGGAAGTGTTATTAAAAGTAATGAAAATATAATGTTTGAAGTCATAAAAGGAATTGGAAGTTTTCCAAATAGTAAAATAGAAGGAGTTCATAAAAATCATTTCTATGGAACTTATTTAATTGGTCCTATTCTAGTTCGAAATCCAGAGCTTTTAAAATATATGGTAAAAGAATTAATTTTAAGTAAAAATCCAGAGTTTAAATTTAAACGATTTAATCTAACTTTAGAAAATAAAGCTTATCATGAATTTATGAAAAATTACTATAAAGAATATATAGAAGTTTGACAAAACAAAATTACTATAGTAGAATGTATATAGATGAGGTTTTCCTCATAAAATAAAAAAAGAGATACACTCTGATATTGCGTGTTAGGTGTTATCTCTATTCATTGAGTATCGAAAACACCTCTCATTGCTGATTGGTGTTTTCATTTTAATTAGTCCTTTTTCTTAAGAACTAGAACAGTATAAAATACTATAGTTATAAATATAACTATTAATTCCATTGGAATTTGTCCTTTCTATAATCGTTTCAATCATAGAAATCACCTCTTCTCTATCATCTAGTGATGAAAGAATAGAGTCTAAAAACACCTAACTATCAGAATTGTATCCATATATATCTATTATACAAGAGTATAATTATCATCGATATTTTTTTAGCTCATTTGACAAAACAAAATTACTATAGTAGAATGTATATAGATGAGGTTTTCCTCATAAAATAAAAAAAGAGATACACTCTGATATTGCGTGTTAGGTGTTATCTCTATTCATTGAGTATCGAAAACACCTCTCATTGCTGATTGGTGTTTTCATTTTAATTAGTCCTTTTTCTTAAGAACTAGAACAGTATAAAATACTATAGTTATAAATATAACTATTAATTCCATTGGAATTTGTCCTTTCTATAATCGTTTCAATCATAGAAATCACCTCTTCTCTATCATCTAGTGATGAAAGAATAGAGTTTAAAAACACCTAACTATCAGAATTGTATCCATATATATTATATATCATATATATCTATTATACAAGAGTGCTACTGAAAATTATTGAATATAAAAAGAATATGAAAGCCATATTCTTTTTTCATTTATTTATTTCTAAGCTCTGCATGTAATCCTGTTGTAACAGCTTCAATAATACGCTCAAATACAACCGTTACTTCTTGCTCATTGAGTGTCCTATTTGAGTCACTAAATGTTAATGCATACGCAATCGATTTTTCATCTTCCCCTACATTTTCTCCTTCATAAACATCAAATACATCAATATTTGTTAACATTCTACTTCCTGTTTTTTTAATAATTTCTTCTATTTCTTTTGAAGATACCTCTTTCTTTACAATAAAAGCTACATCTTTTTTGACACTTGGAAATTTTGGAATTTCTTTAAACTTAATTGGTTTTACTTTTAATTCCAATACTTTCTCTAAATTAATTTCAAATACATAGACATCTTTTTTTGAAATATTAGGATGTACTCTTCCAATAAATCCTACTACTTCTCTATCAATTAATATTCTTGCACTCATTCCAGGATGTAATTCTTTTCCTAAATTCTCAGTATCAAATTGATAGCGATTGGTAAGACCTAAAAAGCAAAGTAAATTCTCTACGATTCCTTTTATTAAGTAAAAATCAATATTGATTTTATTTCCTTGCCAAGTATTTTCTTCATAAACACCACTCATAAGTCCTGACAGTGTAAAATCTTCTTTATAGGTTTCATTTTCCTTATAATAGATAGCTCCCGTTTCAAAAATGGAAACATCTTTTCTGTTACGAGCTACATTATAATCATAAACATGTAATAAAGATGGTATGAATGATTTTCTCATAATTTTTCTATCCTCACTCATTGGAGAATTTAAAATTACAGAATCTTTCTTCTTCGAAACAAATAACTCAGCTTCTTCTTCACTTAGCAAAGAGTAGGTAATTACTTGATTTAGACCTAGTGCGTTTAAATGTCTACGAATTGTTCTTTCTAATTTTGCTTTTTTAGAATAAGTTCCTTTTCTAATTCTATCCATTGGTAGTGTCCCAACAACTTTGTTATACCCATAAATTTTGCCAATTTCTGCAATCAAATCTTCTTTAATATTAACATCTAATCTTCTAGTTGGTACAAAGACTTCAAATATGTTATATTTAATTTTATACTCAAATCCCAAGCGTGGTAAAATCTCACATACATCTTCTTTGGTTATTGGCATTCCTAAAACACTCTCAATGCTTTCTAACGAAACTTCTATTTTCTTATCTTCCTTATTTGTTGTATCATGTGTCAATACCCCAGAACATACTTCTCCTTCTGCATAAAGTTCTAAAAGCTCACATGCTCTATTTAACGCCAAAACAGTTCTATAAGGGTCTACTCCTTTTTCATAACGATTGCTTGCTTCACTTCTGATAATTGCTTTTGAAGTATAACGAATATGAGTCGGTTCAAAAATAGCTGCTTCTATAAAAATATCTTTCGTATCTAATTCTATTTCTGTTTCTAAGCCTCCCATTACTCCTGCTAATGCTACTGGTCCTGTTGGATTTGCGATTACAATATCTGTATCTTTTAAAGCTCTTTCTTTATTATCCAATGTGATTAATGTTTCTTCATCGGTTGCCATTCTTACAATTACTTCATCTCCTAAACGGTTCTTATCGAAAAAATGAAGCGGTTGTCCATATTCAAGCATAACATAATTGCTGATATCAACAACATTATTAATGGGTCTAATACCACTTGCCATCAAACGATTTTTGATAAATTTTGGACTCTCTTTAATGATAACATTTTTTACTAATTTTCCTAAGTAAATTGAGCAATTCTCTGTTTGTACCTGTAATCTCATTTGGTCATTGATGTTTTCTTTCGTCTCATGAAGCTTAATTTCTGGTAATACTACTTTTCTATTATAAATAGCACCAACTTCATAAGCCATTCCTATCACACTTAATAAGTCTGCTCTATCTGCGGTTAATTCAAAATCAATTACTTCATCATCTAATCCCAAATAATGCAGTGCATCTTCTCCTACTTTTGCATCTTCCCCTAAAATATGAATTCCTGCGTGGTCTTCTTCTTTTAAATATTTTGATTCCAAGCCTAATTCTGCCAAAGAGCAAATCATTCCATTCGATTCCATTCCTGCTAATTTTGCCTTTTTGATAACTCCACCAGGAAGCTCAGCACCCACTGTTGCTACAATTACTTTTTCTCCCGCTTTTACATTTGGAGCTCCACATAAAATCTGAACAGTTTCACTCCCTATATTCACATTACAAATGTGCAAATGGTCTGATTCTGGATGGTTTTCACATGTTTCTACATATCCAACAACCAGTCCTGTCGCATTACATAACTTTCCAATACTTTCATATTCATTTCCTGCAAATACCATTTTTTCTGCTAATTCAGAATAAGGAATACCAGATAAATCAATATAATCACTTAAAAAGGATTTACTTAAACGCATTATTCTTCACTTCCTTCCACACGATTAAAGTCTTCTAAAAATCTTAAATCATTAATATAAAAATTACGAATATCATGAATTCCATATTTTAACATGGCAATTCTTTCTGGACCCATACCAAATGCAAATCCAGTATACTTTTCTGGGTCATATCCACAACCTCTTAATACATTTGGATGCACCATGCCAGAACCTAATATTTCAATCCAACCAGTTCCCTTACAGATAGAACAACCACTTCCACCACATTTAAAACAGCTAACATCTACTTCTAAACTTGGCTCTGTAAAAGGGAAAAAACTTGGACGAAAACGCACTTCTCTATCTTCACCAAATAATTTTTTTGCTACTTCTTCTAATGTTCCTTTTAAATGAGAAAGACTGATATTTTCTCCTACAACAAGTCCTTCTATTTGCGTAAATTGATGAGAATGAGTTGCATCATCATCATCTCTTCTATATACTTTTCCAGGACAGATTACTCTAATTGGAGTTTTCTCTAAATTCGCATCCATAGTTCTAGCTTGAACTGGAGAAGTCTGAGTCCGAAGTAACATTTCTTCTGTAATATAAAAACTATCTTGGGCATCTCTTGCTGGGTGTCCTTTTGGTAAATTCAATTTTTCAAAATTATATAAATCTTCTTCTATTTCAGGTCCCTCTACCACATCATAACCCATCGATACAAATAAATCTTCTATTTCTTCGATTACTTTGGTAATTGGATGAATACTTCCTACATGTATTTTAGAACTTGGAAGTGTAATATCAATTTTTTCACGTTCTAATTTTTCATTTAATTCTTTTTCTTCTAATGCTTCACGCGCAGTATCAAATAATGTTCCAACTTCTGCTTTTAGTTCATTTAATACTCGACCAAATTCTTTTTTTTCATCTACTGGCAATTCTTTCATCATAGAACTAAGTTCGTTAATTGGTCCCTTTTTTCCTAAATATTCTACTTTTAAATCATTTAATTCTTTTAAAGAAATCACTTTTTCTATTTTTTCTTTGATTTCTTTTTTTAAATTTTCTACTCTTTCTTTCATTTTATCCCTCCTAATAAAAAAATCACATCCAATAAGGACGTGATTTGACGTGGTACCACCTTAATTTGTAGAACATTCTACCTTGAAACTGTAACGCGTTACCGTTATATGTTTTGCATATAAAACTCCAAGACGAATTCATAAATTGATATCATCTATTTCCACCTACCATAGACTCTCTATTCATATCATCATTTATTACTACTTCTCTTCTTCGTTTTTCATAAACAAATTTATTGTAGCATATTTTTTTTGCGCTTACAAGGAAAAATTCATCATACAAATACTAATTTCTTATAAAGTTTTTATAGGCTCATCAATTCTATAACTTTTTCCTGTATCACAAATCTTTTTTATAGAAGAATTTCTAACTAAATAAGCATTCCCATAAACCACTATTCTGGTTTCATCAATAAGAATATGGGATACATCTGGTAATGCATAGATATCTCTTACTTGTGATTCTTGAAACAAATAATTCCTTTGATACATTTGTAATTCATCAAACTGAGTAGTATCCAATTCAAAATGCGGTTCTACATTCACATCAGTAAGTTCTAACCCATCAAAATAAATTGGTTCTGATGCTTCTCCTTCTTCTGGAGTGTTAAATACTGACTTTGCCATATTTATTGCTCCTGCACTTTGTCCCATAATAATCCCATTAAAACTTTTTAATAATCTTTTTAATTCAATCTCTTTAAAAAATTCATTTTGTACATATGTATCTCCACCACTTAAAAATACAAAATCTGCTTCTTCTATAAGTGCTTCTGCACTCGCTTTTGTTCTATCATCTAAAATATGATAAGCTTTGAAAACAATTCCAGATAATTTTAACGCTTCAAATAATAGTGTAGAATACTCATCTACTTTTTCGCTATTTTTACTATCGGCTGATACAAATAATATAGAACGGTTATCCGTTAAATATTCTTTGATTTGGTCTACAAGACCATTTGTATTATCAATTGGCTTTGCTTTCTTTGTACCGTTTTCTTTATAGTAGTGGTTTAAATTACTTGTTAAAAATTTTATCATATGTTTTCCTCCTACTAATTTTAAGTATATCATTTTATTAATATAATATCAATTTTTATTTTTCATTTTTTAATCCAATATAAGAACCAATTAGCAAGAAAGAAGCTATAATGAGTGTTAATTCTATCAAAAAGAAATCTTGATAAATCAACATTGTAAATATGATACTTGCCATATTCGCACTCACATGAACCATAATAGAAGCTTTTAAATTGTATTTTTCATAGACAAAAATAAGTATAAAATTAAAAATAAAAGCATATAAAATTCCAAAAATATCAGTATGAGAAAACGCAAATATCACTCCTGTTAACAATAAGGATTTCATCACTGGATAATATTTTTGAAGTCGATTGTAAACAATTCCTCTAAATAAATATTCCTCTAAAATTGGGCCTAATAAAACAGTACTTATAATTGTAGAAACCAGATTTATATTTCCCTCAAATGAACTGGTAACTGAAAAAATAGAATTGAAACTACTCAATATTGCATTATAAAGAAGACTAAATGAAATCCCTAGTATTATCAAAAACAAACAATCAGAAACTGCTAATTTCTTTTTTTCTTTTCTTTTTTCCCGTTGATATTTTTTATAGAGAATTGGAAAAAATATCAAAAACAAAATAATTACTATAAGAACACCATAATGAGAGAAAAAGCGTGCCAAAGAATTTATATAGTCATCTGTACCTATCCAACTTTCTAAATTCGGTTGATTACTAGTTAATAGAAAAATAATGGTTGCAATCATGGTCAAGAAAAATTGGCTTACAGCAAATAAGAACGGTAAGCCAATTATATAAAATAATTTTTTCATTATTTTTTTTCTTTTAACATTTCACTAATTGTGGTTCCAATGGTTGCTATATTTTGTAGTTCTGACGGAACAATAATCTTCGTTGCTTGACCATTTGCAACCGTTTCTAATGCTTCAAAGCTTTTAAGTGTTAAAACAGAAGAGTCAGCTTTTGCTTCCTTTAATAAACGAATTCCTTCTGCCTCTGCTGTTTTTAATTTGATAATCGCTTCTGCTTCTCCTTCAGCTTTTTTGATTTTTGATTCTTTATCTGCTTCGGCTCTTAAAATGGCACTTTCTTTTTCTCCTTCAGCAATTAAAATACTAGATTTTTTTTCTCCTTCTGCTTGAAGAATTTTTTCTCTTCTTTCACGTTCTGCTCTCATTTGTTTTTCCATTGCTTCTTGAATATCTCTTGGTGGAATGATATTTTTCACTTCAACACGATTTACTTTAATGCCCCATGGGTCTGTTGCTTCATCTAAAATAGAACGCATTTTAGAATTGATAATATCTCTAGATGTCAAGGTTTGGTCTAATTCTAGCTCTCCAATAATATTACGTAATGTTGTTGCTGTTAAGTTTTCAATCGCACTAATTGGATTTTCTACTCCATAAGTATATAATTTTGCATCTGTAATTTGAAAATATACTACAGTATCTATTTGCATTGTTACATTATCTTTTGTAATAACAGGCTGTGGGTCAAAATCTTTTACGATTTCTTTTAAAATGACTTGATTGGCTATCCTGTCTAAAAAAGGCAATTTAAAATGCAATCCATTTTTCCATGTTGTATAATAAGAACCTACTCTTTCAATAACATACGTTTTTGCTTGTGGCACAATTTTCACATTTGGCACAATTAGAACAATAGCAAGTATTAAAATAACAATTAAAAATTCCATATTTACTCCTCAACTTTCTCTACTTTTAATTTCGCTCCATCAATAGAAATGATTTTAACAATACTGTCTTTTTCTATTTTCTTTGTACTAACAGCACTCCATTTCTTTCCATCTACTTTGACTTCGCCGACTATATTCTTCGCTATTTTTTCAGTTACAACTCCTTCCATTCCAATAATTCTATCAAAGTTTGTTTTTTCATTTTTTGGTTTTACAAATTTTAATAATAATGGTCTTGTTGTAATTAATAGAAAAATTCCTAAAATAACAAAAATTCCAAATTGTAGAATAAAATTATCAACAGTAAGTGAAACTAATAAAGCCACTATCCCACTAATCACAAACCAAATTGTTGTTAATCCGACTGTCATACATTCTACAAGTGTTAGTAAAATGACGACCCCTAACCATATATAAGACATTTACATCACCTGAATTTATTATACACTTTTTTAGATAAAATTTCAATGAAGCTATCATAGTATATGAAAAAAAAGAACTTAATAGTCCTTTACTAACTGTTTCAATTCTTCTATTTTACTAGTTCTACCATACACTTCTATTGAAAGCAACTTGACTCCATAAAAAGAGATTTTTTCTACTTCTTTTGTATTCCCCATAGCTTTCATCTCTTTGGCTAATTTTTTTTCAATTTCTTCTAAACCTTTTTGATTTGAAATTCCTAAAAATGAATATTCTGGATTTTGATTTGAGAATTTACTTCTATATAATTTAGGAATTTCATAAGTAACTTTGTATAATGTTAAAGAATTCAATAATGAGGCGATATTTTTTGTTGTAATAGAAGCATTAGAAACATCAATTTTTACGAATTGAAATTCATTTGCGTTTGTTTCTTCAAAAACTGTTTTTGAACTTTCTTTTTGGGCCATAAAACAGATTGAAGCAAATAAGCAAATACTAATTAAAACAAACCACTTTTTCACACTTTCACCTCATTTATAGAATGGCACTTTTTTAAAAAAATAATCTTTTATTTGACAAAAAGAATTCTTTATGCTAGAATTAGTCCTAATCGAAAGAGGTTGCGAAACTTATTATTATTTAACAATTACTCAGATTATTGTTGTTAAAGAAAGGAAGTTTTGCCGAAATAAAACAAGATATCTGAATCTTGCTTTATTGGGACAGCTACATAATATGGGCTGGACTGTCACAAGAGAAACTTGTGGAGTGCTTTCAAAATTATTATCATAGAAATGATTTTCTATTTTTAATGGTTTTGTGTACTCACAAGACCATTTTTTAATGAAAGGAAGATATCTATGTTAAAAATGATTTCTTATCAAGAAATTGAAGGAAAGTATGACATTCATAATTCTATCTGGGGATGTAGTGCGAAAGCATTTCATATGCATGGGGAATTTCAAGGACATGTCTATAAAAACTATTTAAGACCGATTTTAGAAAATCAATTGACCTCTAGAGGAATTACTTATTTAGAACATTTAACAAATTTATCAGAAATTCAATCAGAAGAAATGATGAGTACCAAATTCGTTGTCGTAAACCCACTTGCTATTTTAGGAATTATCATGAAAAAAGCGCCTGGGAAATTGCTTGTTAAGCAAGATGTTTCCATTGAACAAGTAATGTCTTCTAACAATAATATTAGAGAAGGAATTTTAGATATTTCCTCTCATTTTGAAATATTTGATTTAAATGAAGGTTCTATATTTTATAGTCAAGAAAGAGGTACTACTTTAGTTGACCTAGAAAGCTATATGGAATCAGATTCTGATAATACACATAAAAATCTAATTGCATTCTATTCTAAAGTAGCTGAAGTTCTTCATTATACTCCTGAATTATTAGAATTGATTAATGAACAGTTGAGAAGAAGTCCAGACCGCTGTAGAATGGAAGTCATTTATGATGTTGTAAAACAATACTTAAATTATCATCAATTACAAGAACAAGATGCCAAACAATATACAAAAAAGAGGTTTTAAATCGCCTCTTTTAAAATAATCCAATAATTTCATTATCTATAACATCAATTTGCTCATAGTTTGGTCTCTTTGGAAGTCCTGGCATTGTCATAATGTCTCCAAGTAAAATTGTTATAAATTTGGCTCCTGCATAAAGTCTAATATCTTTTACATGGAGCTCATAATCGGTTGGATTTCCTAACTTATTTGGGTCATCTGATAAAGAATATTGGGTTTTGGCAACACAGATTGGATATTGCTCATATTTTGTATTTTTTAATCTTTCTATTTTTTCTTTGGCTTCTTCTGAATAGCAAACCCCATTCGCGTGATAGATATTTTTAGCAAGTTTTTCTAACTTTTCTTCTATGGAGTCTTCAAGCTCATATTGATACTTTAAATCATGCTTTTCTTCACTCAACTCTAATACTTTCTTTGCCAAAGATATTGCCCCTTCACCACCATTTACATAAGCAGTACTTGCCTCTAATGAAACCTGAAGTTCAGCACAAATGTCTTTTAACGTTTTAATTTCTTCTTCTGTATCCGTTTGATATTGATTTAAACAAACCACGATTGGAATTTCAAATTGTTTTAAATTGCAAATATGCGCTTTTAAATTTGCTACTCCTATTTTAATTGCTTCTATATTTTCTTTTAAAATGTCTTCTTTTTTTATTCCTGCATTATATTTTAATGATTTTAAAGTAGCTACTAAAACAATAGCTGAGGGAGTTAAATTCCCTACTCTACATTTTATATCTAAAAATTTTTCAGCTCCTAAATCAGAACCAAAACCAGCTTCTGTAATAACATAATCAGATAATTTTAGAGCAAGCTCTGTTGCAATCAAACTATTACACCCATGAGCAATATTAGCAAATGGCCCTCCATGAACAAGCGCTGGATTACCCTCTAATGTTTGTACTAAATTAGGTTTGATAGCATCTTTTAAAACAGCCATCATACTTCCTGTAATATGAAGTTGTCCAGCTAAAACTGGAGTCCCTTCATAAGTATAGCCAATGACAATTTCGTCAATTCTATTTTTTAAATCTTCCAAATCTTTTGCTAGACAAAATAATGTCATAATTTCACTTGCAGCAGTGATATTAAAATGTTCTTCTCGTTTCGTTTCTCTATCACTAGAAAATCCTATTTTTGTGCTTCTTAAAGCTCTATCATTCATATCCAAGCATCTTGAGAACGATATGGTTTCAGGATTTATATTTAGTTCATTTCCAAAATATAAATGATTATCTATTGCTGCACATAACAAATTATTTGCTGTTGTAATTGCATGAAAATCTCCTGTAAAGTGCAAATTAATTTCTTCCATCGGAACAATTTGAGAATAGCCTCCCCCAGTTGCTCCTCCTTTCATTCCAAATACAGGACCTAATGATGGTTCTCTTAAAGCAAGAATTGCATTTTTCCCTAATTTACATAAAGCATCATCTAATCCAATACTAACTGTCGTTTTCCCTTCTCCATAAGGTGTTGGAGATATGGCTGTTACCAAAATCAATTTTCCTTTTTTCTCGCCTTTTATTTTGTTTCCGTCTATTTTAGCCTTATCATTTCCATAACGTTCTAAATCATCATTTAAAACTCCAATTTTTTTCGCGATTTCTTCTATTTTTAAAGGAGAAATACGATGCGCTATTTCGATATCTGTCATTCTTATCACCTAACTTCATTATACTAAACCTAAAGAAAAAAAGAAAGCCATTACTTTCTATACATGTGGATTCCAACTTTTTAAATATTCTAAACTTGCTTTTTCTTGACTCTCTACCAAAGAAAGTGCAGAAGGACCCATTCTTCTAACTTGTTCTTGAAGTCCAAAAATAGCAAGTATCTCCCTTCCTTTTTCCCATGTTAATTTATAAGAACCTGGAGACATCGCATCATAATTATTACTATAGAGACGCTCCATAACTGATTTTGCGAAATTTCCTTCCATACTATAATTGCTGATTGCATTTGCTTCCTTTATATAATCTTTTAAAAACCATTCAATCATTCGATTTGAAAACGCTTTAAAACATGTAATTTGATTTAACAAGAAAAAGCCTTCTAACCATTTCAACTTTTTTTCTAAAATACTTGTTGCTCTATTTATGTTAGTAAGCATATCAAACATGATAATAAAACGAACCTCACTTTGTTCTCTGCTAAAATAGTCCAATCCTTTTTCACGAAATTGCTCTTCTAATTCTAAAATCTTCTTTTGGTAAATGTCCCCAATATTTAACATTCTTACTTCAAAGCCTGTCATCGTAGAAATTTGGCATACCAAACTGGTCACTGCCGCAGCAAGTTGGTTACTGCTTCCTAAAAATTCATTTTTCTCATCTAATCTTGTCCATTTTTTTTCCATTCTTTTTTCTTCTCCTCATTTTCTTTATTACAAATATCATTGCAATTAGACAAATAATCACGATTCCAATTGCAAGCTCCATATGTGCTTTTACATATTTTACAATATCAAAGGTAAGCTTTTTTCTTAAAATAATATCTTGTTCATAAACTGTTTCATCTTGGTATTTGATTCTGAGAGTCCCCAATTTAGTTCCTACTTGTTCTTTTGATGTAATGACTTTAATTCCATCATATTGATATTTTAAATCTTTCTTTTCAAAATCATTGGATAAATATTTTTCTAATGTTTTCTCGGCATAAAAAGAAACATTATCTTCTTTGGTATATAAAGTATTTAAAGTGAGTAGTTTTTCCTTCTTTTCTACGATTTTTTGATTTCCATAGTGATTCATAAAATGTTCATATATTGTTTTGGCATCATATAAATTTTTTGGTCCTTCATTATAAGGTGCCCTAGCTGTTACAAGCATATAATGAACATTATTCCAAGTAGCAATAGAAGCAAGACACAAACCAGCATCATAAGTGGTTCCTGTTTTTCCGCCTTCTAAATAATCCATTTCAATTCCATATCTTCTTTTATTTTTATCAATGGAATTATAAACGACAAATGAATTATCACTTATCTTATAAGAAGAGGAGGTCATAATCTTTTTTAATTCTTCATTTCTTAAAGCATACTGAAAAATAATGGCTACTTCCTCAACCGTAGAATAATGTTCTTCTTCATCAAGACCAGTTTCGTTCACAAAATGTGTATTTTTTAGTCCTAAATCCATTGCTTTTTCATTCATTAAGTTGATAAAGTTTACTCTTCCTCCTGCTACATTTCTCGTGAGTGCCTGTGCAGCATCTGCCCCTGATGGAAGCAATAATCCATACAGCAAATCACGATATGTTACACGTTGTCCAACTTCAAAACCTGCCACTGAAGCATTGGCTTCTTCTAAACCATAAAAATCTTCATTTGTTAACGTTATTTTCTCATCCAAATCATTGATATGCTCCATCGCTACAATTGCTGTCATAATTTTTGTCATAGATGCAATTGAAACTTTTTCTTTAGAAGCTTTTTCATATAAAATTGTATTTTCATCTAAATTATACAAAATAGCATTTTTTGAATGGATATTAAAATCAACTGCTTTCACATTAGAAACGCCTAAATATAAAGTTAGGATGACTAATACCACACGCAAATATGTTTTCATATCATTCACCTCTATAAGTATAATATAAAAGATTTGAAAAAACTAGTATAAAAAAAAGAAAATTATTTTTTCTTTTCCTTTAATACCTTAACAATTAAGTCAGCTGTCTTTTCTACTCCAAGTAAATCTACATTTAAGCACAATTCATAATGACTAGCATCTTTCCATTTCATATCTGTATAATGCTCATAATGTCGCTCTCTTGCTTTATTCACTTTTTCTATTTCTTTTGCTGGATTTTTTGAAATTCCATAATATTTCGTTACTCGATTTATTTTGTTTTCTAAATCACTATATAAGAAAATTCTAAAAACATTTTTTTCTTCTTTTAAGATATAGTCTGCACATCTTCCAACAATAACGCAACTTCCTTTTTTAGAAATTTCTTTGATTGCATTTGATTCTGCTAAAAAAAGAGCATCATCATTACTAATATTTTGAAAGTATGAACGATTTAATTCTGATAATAGATTTCCAGCCCTATTTTGTTCTTGGTTTTCTATGTAAGTTGCTGATAAACCACTTTCACTAGATACAATTTCAATTAAGTTTTTGTCATATAAATGAACCTTTAATTTAGAAGCGAGAAGCTCACCAACATATCTTCCACCTGAGCCATATTCCCGATTGATTGTAATAATTGGACCTTGTTTTCCCATTCCTATGATTTGTTCTTTTCTAGTTTCTTCCTTTTTTCCGTTTAATTTCCTTACTTCAAAGAATAATAAGGTTCCCGAGATTATGAATGCCAGTCCATCAGATACTGGTCCTGCATATAAAACTCCCATAACTCCAAATAGTTTTGTCAAAATGAAAGCTGCTGGAATAAAAATCAAAATTTGTCTTGATAGACTAAGCAAGGCTGCTTTTCCTGATTTTCCAATTGCTTGAAAGAAAATTCCTGATGCAATTTGAATCCCATTAAATATGGTTAGCATTAAAAAGATACGGAATGTCAAACATGCAAATTCATTATATAAAGCATCTCCTGAACCAAATATTCCAATTAATTTTTCTGGTATTGTTTGGAATAATAAAAATGCTATGACAGAAATCGAAAGGCTAAGTGTCAATACAATTTTTAAAGTCTGCTTTACTCTATCATAATTTCTAGCACCATAATTAAATCCTACAATTGGCTGGCTTCCTGCTGCTATTCCTATCACAATACTAGATAAAATCTGATTGATTTTCATAACAATTCCAAGAACTGTAATTGGTATTTCACTTCCAAACTTACTAGTCGCACCATATTTGCTTAATAAATTATTTTGAACTGCAATAATAATGACAATTGACATTTGGGTTATAAAAGAAGAAATTCCAAGTAAAGATACCCTTTTCGCACTGTCTACTGAAAATGTCACAGTCTTCTTATTCATTTCAATTGATTTAAATTTAAATAAATAAGTTATATTCATGATAAATGTCACAAATTGACTGATAATGGTTGCCAAGGCTGCTCCTTTTACTCCCATATCCAAAACAAAGATGGCAATTGGGTCTAAAATAATATTTAGTATTGCTCCAATTACCATAGAAGCCATGGCATATTTTGGTGAACCATCCGCTCTTATAATCGAGTTAAAAGTAGTTCCAATCATCATAAATGGAATTCCAAATGCGATAACATATCCATAATCAAGTGCATAGTTTTGTAGTTTTTCAGTTGATCCAAATAAATTGATTAAAGTAGGCAAGAAAATCAGTACAAAAATGCAAAAAAGAATTGAAATGATGATGGAAGAAAAGATTCCACTCCATACTCCCTTTTCTGCTTCTTCTTTTTTCTTTTCTCCTAGTTTTAAACTTAAATAAGCAGATGTTCCATCTCCAAACATAAGTGCGAAAGCAAGACAAATAACGGTAATTGGAAAAACCACATTGGTAGCTCCATTTCCTAAATATCCTACTCCCCATCCAATAAAAATTTGGTCTACCATATTATATAAGGCATTCACTACCAAAGATATAATACATGGAATGGAAAAAGCTTTTAATAATTTGCTTATTTTTTCGTTTCCCAAATCTAATTTTTTCATATACTCCTCCTTCTTATGTGCGCAAAAAAACACAAGTATTTTTGCATGTGTTGTTCGTTATTCATTACACGTTGTAATGTACGTTTCTAATTTGACCAATGCTTTCACATTTTAGCACACAATTTTTTTTATTTCAAGAGATTTTGTAAAAGAAAAAGATGAAAATTTCATCTTAATCGATGTTTATCAATTCATATTCTCTAGAACCAATTCCTTGCTCTACCGCTGCTTCTATTGTAAGTAATCCATTTCTTGATTCAATTCGTTCTATCATATGGTTCTTTCCTGGGTCATTGCAATTATAAATCAAATCAATACATGCTTGGTCTAAAGCTACTGGGTCTTTAGAAGCTAAAATACCAATATCTTGCATACATGGGTCCTCTGCTACTCCACAACAATCACAATCTACCGACATATTACACATGACATTGATATAGACAATATTATCTTTATAAAAATCAGTAATGGTTTTGGCTGCATCTGCCATTGACTTTAAAAATAAACTTTGTTCTACTTGAAACATATCATCAAAGCTGGCATGTTCTTTCCCACCTGTATGAATATATCGTTTTCCTTCTGAGGATGCCAAACCTATCGAAAGCTGTTTTAAAGCTCCTCCATATCCACCCATAGGATGTCCTTTAAAATGTGATAAAACAAGCATAGAGTTATAATCTTTCATTTTTGAACCTACAATGTTTTTTTGAATAACGGTTCCTTTTTTATTTTCTAATACTTCTTCCCCTTCACTATCCAAAATATCAACTGTAAAATATTTGCTCCATCCATGTTTCTCCATTAACTTTATATGTTTTTCCGTGGTATCTCTTGCGCCATCGTAAGCAGTATTGCATTCTACTACAGTTCCATTTACATGTTCTACTAGAGATTTTACAAATTCAGGTTTTAAATAGTTTTGGTTTCCTTCTTCCCCTGAGTGTAATTTCACAGCTACTTTTCCTTGTAATGTCATTCCTAATGCATCATAAATTTTAATTAGACTATCAGGTGTAAGACTTTTTGTAAATAATACGTTTTCCATTTTTATCCCTCCAATAAGATTATATCAATTAAAGTTTACTTTAAGTCAAGAATATCTTGTCAATTTATTTCAACAATATCTCCTTCTTCTGGGTACATCATATTTTCCTGTTCTATCACAGGAATTGCATCACTTCTATGAATTAAATAAAAATCTTTCTTAGAATATTCTTTCGCATATTCTAAAATTCTAGAAAATCCAATATGAGCTTTTGTAGTATTCATAACCGTTGTATCAATAAAAATTGCATTACTCTCTTTCACTAATGTATCTAAATTATCACATTCTGTTGTATCCCCTGTATATGCTATTTTATGGTCTCCTATTTCCAGCAAGTATCCATTGCAAGGAACACAAGTACTATGGATGAAAGAAAATGCTTGAATTGTAAAATTCGCTAATTCTATTTTTTCTCCATCTATTTCTTGAAAAACAAGATTGTATTTTTCTTCTATCTTATCATATTTGTTTGGTTCATTATCTCCGTGTGTAAAATACATCAAATCAATTACTTTTTGTCTTAAACCTTTTGGTCCTATTAAAGTAAGCTCATTTTGTTCTTTTCTAATATAACGCATCAAAAGAAAGCAAGCAATATCTAAAAAATGGTCTGCATGAAAATGAGTTATTACAATATATTTTATTTTTGATATATCTTTTTTCATGTCTTTCAGTTTAGCAAGTACTCCAGAACCAATATCAAATAATATTTCATCATTTACTAAAATACTACTATTTCCTCTTGTTAAACTTCCCATCATTCCAGTACCAATAAAATCAATTTTCATTTTTTTCCTCCTCATATTTTTTTACATAAGAACAACTATATTTTGTGGTTATTCCCTTTTGTCCAAAATAAGGTAAAGCATATTCTACCAACTTTTTCGCAATTCCTTTTCCTCTATGATTGGGATTTACATAAGTATGAATAATATCTACTGTATTAGAATCCAAATAGATAAATTCAATAAATCCCAACACTTCCTCTTTTTCTTCATATAAAATTTTATTATCTTCTATTTTAAACATAAAAGCCTCCTTTTTTAATTTTATTTTGCTCTAATATATTTTTGCTCTTTCCATTCCCCAATCATATTTTGTTCTTTTCTAACTTCACAAACCTCAATAAGATTTTGCTTTATGAGTTCATTAATTCGTGTTGAAAAAAAGATATCTCCATAAAATCCACAAAGTCTTTCTGCCATACATTTTCCAACTAACTTCCAATAACGAACGCTTTCATATTGTTTTAAAATATCTAATATCCTTTTGTCTAAATAATCAGAGGAAACCGATTTTAGACTGTTGTTATGAATGACTCTTAAATCACTATTTTCTTCTACTAATGCTATCCATTCGTCATTATATTGTTTTTGTTCTGGTTCCTTTATAACAATTGTCTTTTTTTCTAAAGGCCTAATTTCTTTTGCTGTATAACTTCCAACCGAAAAATGATTTTTATCTGTTACATCACAAGCAAGAATTTGAACGTTTTTCTGATAGAAATAGGAATTTAAAAAGTATAATGTACATACATCTTCATTATCTAATGAAGAATACCAAATGCGAATTTGCTTTGGATTACATTGTTCTAATTTCTGTAATTGTTTTTTTATTGGTACTTTTATATCTCCTACTGTTTTTTCATTCTGATTTTCCAAATCTTTGATGTTTCCATAACTTAATAAAAGACAAAAAGAGATAACATTTTCAAAACCTGCTTTTTCTAATAACATTTTTTCGCTTTCGCTAATTGCAATTTCTAACATATAAATCCAACTTTCTATGACATAATTTTTTCATAATTATCTATTTTATAATCCAATTTCTTTAAAATTTCTGTTAAAACATCAATTTGTTCTTTTATTTCTTTTCTTTGTAATTCTAATATCTGTTTTCGTTCTTTTTCTGTGTTTTGAACATTGAGCAATTGCATATATTTTTTTAATCTTTCCATACTCATTCCAGAATTTCTCATACAAAGTACAAATTCTATATTTGGAAAATTTTCTTCTTTATAATCTCGAATTCCATTCTTTCTTTTGACATCAAGAATAAGGCCTTCTTGTTCATAATATCTAAGCGTTGCTTCTGATACATGATATCGTTTACTGATTTCTTTAATTGTCATATTTCACCTACTTTGTTTTTTCACTAAAATAAAAATACATTGCGTTTCTTAAAATAGAATACATAGTTCCACTTTCATCTAACAGTTGACTTTCTTCACTATCTTTTAAATATTCCTGATAAGTAACTTTTCTAATTTCTTCTATTCCATACAATTTATAATAATCTTCTTTATTCATAGATAAATTAGATGTTAAATCAATTACATAATCTCCATCTAATATAAAAGAATGTAGATATTTTCCATCTAAGTTTTTATGTGCAAAGGCTGTTACTGCGATATAAGCAGAATTCCGCTCTAATAAAAACATTGCACTTTCATGGCAAGCACTTCTAATATCAGCATTATTACTAATAAAGTTATTTGTTGCTTCGTCCAATTGACCATCCAGTTTTCGAAAATGAATTGTTCCTATTTTAGATACAATACGAATTTCGCCATTTTCTTCTTGGTAATTGCTAATAATACCTCTTTTGATAAGTAGTTCCTTTAAAAATTCTGCATTGCTTCTATTTCTAGTAACAGTTAGTATAAAAGAAACCAATGTTTCTCTCCAAAGTATAGAAACTGGAATATCAGATATTTCTAAAGCTTGATATAAAATTTCTTCAAACTTATCTAATAAGAAAAAACAATTGACATTAAATGCTTCTATTGGATTACTTGTTTTTGCTGCTTCATATAAATTAACTCCCAATAACTTTTGAAGTTCATCAATGACATTTCTGACATTTTCTTCCCTTTCTTTTTGAAGTTGCGCTTCTAATTCATCTGTCAATTTTGATAATTCCATTTTAGCTCCTCCAATTCGTAACTTCCCCATTTACTTTTAGTACATATTTTTTTTCTAAATATTTTGAAATCTTTTCTGGTATCGTAAAAGCTTTCTCCCAACCTCTTAAAATTTCAAAATTTAATGGTCCACTAGTTTCATAAAATATAGTTAGTTCATTTTCTGTTATCGTAATATCTACTTTTTTTATCTTTCCAACTTCTTGGTTCATTTCATCCTGAATACTAGAATTTATCGTCCGATGATATGTCACATCCAACTTGTCAGCAAGTACCAATGCAACTCCAACAAGAGATGTAATATGATTGCCATTAGAATGGTCTTTAATTGCTTCTTCTAATACATTCATTTCTTCTTCTGTAATATTTGTTCCTACTAAAAATTCACGAAAGATTTGGCTGCTTTTTAATGCATGGTCTTGTTTTTCTTTTCCACTGATAGAAAGACCAATATCATGTAATAGTGCAGCTACCATTCCAAGTTCAATCATTCTTTCTGTTGCATTCAATTGTTCTAATATTCGTTTGGTATAGCCCGCTACTCTTTTATAATGTTCTAATCCATGTTCCCAATCCCATTTTCCATCTGTGATAAATTTTAAATTTCCAATTTTCTCTGTTATTTCTAAATAAGATGTTTTTCTTAATATAATTTCATAATTATTCATACAATAAAGTCCTTTCATTTTACCTACTTTTATTATAGCGTATCAAAAGATAGAAGTAAACGAATTGAAAGATGTTACCAACAAAAATCTACATTCTTTTATTTTCTGCTTATAATAAAACAGATAGAAATTTTCTACCTGTTTCTCTTTTTTGTAATTATGTTCGTCATTACAACAAACATAAAACCAAAGAATAAAAGTATTCCCATATTTAGAAAGATTGGCTTTACGGTTTCTAAATTGATTGTTTCTAAAGAGGCAATTAAATCATTGTTATGAATGTAATAATAAGATGGCAAAACATGAGCTATCTTTAAAACAAAATCTGGAAGAAATTCAGTTGGTACAAATGCTCCACATAAAAAGCTTGACCCAAGTGCGATGACATTTACAATTCCACTCATAGCTTCTTTATTATGAACCAAATTTCCAATCAGAAGAGCTAATGTTAATGCCGAAATTGTAAAGATAAAGGAATTTAGTATTAAAAACATTCCTTGATTTGTAAACATGACATCTCCAACCAATATAATACTTAAAATGACATAGCACAACCATAAGACAATCGCAAATAAACTATTGGAAAATAATAATTGTCTATTAAACTTCTTATACTCTATACTACTGACCATAATTCTTAGTTTTACTTTCTGTTCTTTAAAACTAGAAACCATAAAACAAATAATGAAAACACAGCCTGCTAAAATGCTATAGTTGGCAAAATTATAAAATAAAGTGGCTTTGGCAAATTTCTCTATATCTAATTTTGATGTTACTTCTATAAAAACTTCTTTTTCTAAAGTCGTATTTATCATTTCTAATAAAGTTTCTTCATCTTTTATCACATTTCTATAAATATTCGCAACATTAAAGTATCGATTTACTAACATTTCAGCCAAAGAAGCTTGATAATCACCAGTACTTTTGATTTCTACATTTAACTTTTTTCCCTCTAAAAAACTATTTTTAAAGTCTTTAGGAATATAAATGATATAATTGACATCTCTATAAAATAATGCATCATTTCTTGCTTCTTCTGTTTCTTGAACTTCTTTTATGGTAGTATGCTTTTCTATATATTGAATAAAATTTTTTGTAACGTTATCCGTCTCATTTTCATTTACAATTAAAACATCTGGTTTTTCAGCCATAAATGAAGTACCTGTGTCATTATTTTGCATATTAAATCCTGCAAAAAAAATTAATATAACAGTATATAAAATAACTAGAAATTTATTTTTATTTAATATCTTTAAATAAGCTTTAAATACTGTCATAAGTTTGCCTCCTTAAACTTCTTATAGAAAGTGCTAACATCAGAATAGAAAAAATACATAAACTAAAGATATTAAAATAATATCTGTCCAAAGTATCATAGTAATATAAGGAATAAAATCCATCTGTAATCATACTTGCAGGGTTTATCTGATTTAAAATAGGAATATTTTTATCTACCATATATTTCATTGTAATTCCCATCATTCCAGATAAAAAGCAGCAAAGCATCGTGAATGCAATTACAATGCCTGTTTTGGTATTCTCATTTGTTTTAAAAACACTAGCAATCATAATTCCAAGTGACAATCCTGCAAAGCAACCAATTAGTGTTAAAAGAACAATGAAAAAGATATTTTCTCCATAATCTATTTTCAAAAAGCAAATGGTATAGAAAAATAGTAATGCAATTCCAATGAGTTGAACGGTATAACCAGCCAAAGCATTTGTTATAATCACTTTTCCTTTTAAAGTTGGACTCACAGAAATTCTTTTTCCATTGGCACTTTGATTTGCAAGGTTTTGATTAATCAAATAAAGCCCCAAAATTCCTCCATATAAACAGGTCATCGCAATTAACGTATAAAATTCTATCATCGTATAACTGAGATTTTTGTTTGATATATTTACAAGTTCTATTTGATTTTCTTCCTTCCACTTTTCTAGTTTTAAATAAACTGACTGGTAGAGATTTTCAGTTAACATATTTTTATCTTCTATTTCTAGTGCTACTACATTTCTCATGACTTCTTCTGTTTGGATAATTTCTTCTGTTACAAATTTTAAAATCGTTTGATTGATTCCATTTTCTTTCACAATCAATTTGAGTGGTTCTGATAAAATCAAATATCCATCGATTTTTTTATTTTCTAATAATGTTTTAGCGTCTTTTTCATCTTCATAGGAAATTTGAAACATTGGTTCCTCTCCCGTTTTTAAATGTTCAAAAATATTGATTATCATAGAGTTTTGATTGGATGTTTCTTTTACAATTGCAATTGGGATTGTTTTTAATTGTTCTTCTTTTTCGATATCAGAAAATGCCATCGAAAATAAAGTTCCCAATATAAGAGGAAATGCAAATGTCCAAAAGATTAATGGTTTATTTTTAAAGAGAGTTTTCATTGCATATTTATAGTTATGAAATAACATTAGTCTCTTAGTTCCTTTCCTGTAAGTTCTAGAAAAACATCATTCAAAGTTGGTCTTTCTGAATAAATCTTATCATATAAAATACTCTCTTTTTTGAAATAATCTATGAGTGTAATCAAATTATTTTTTCCTTTTTTATAGATTACAGTTAAGTTTTGATTATGATAATAAATTTCATCTACATTTTTCAGTTTTTTTATTTCTTCTAGTTGCTTTTCTGTAATGGAATCTACTTCTACATTCACTTTTTCTTCCATATTCGCTAATTCTTTTAATTCATCTGGTGTACCATTGGCAATTACTTTCCCCTTATCCAAAATAATCACTCTATCACAAAGAATTTCTACTTCTTCCATGTAATGTGTTGTATAAACAATGGTTGCTCCATTTTCTCTTAATTTTTCAATTCCATCTAAAATATTATTTCGGCTTTGTGGGTCTACAGCTACTGTTGGTTCATCTAAGAAAATTAGTTTGGGTTTGTGTGCAATTCCACAAGCGATATTTAATCTTCTAAGTAGTCCTCCTGATAATTGCTTGGGATAAAATTTTTTAAATTCATTTAAACTGACCAATTCAATGGCCTCTTCGATATATTGTTTTCTTAACCGTTTATCATTGATATAAAGGCCACAAAAATAGTCAATATTCTCTTCTACTGTGAGTTCTTCAAATACTGCAACATCTTGAAAAACTACTCCAATTTCTCGTTTGATATCATAGGCATTTGGTGCCATTGGTTTTCCAAAGATTTGAATGGTACCTTTTTCAAAATTTAAAAGAGACAAAATACAATTTATCGTAGTGGATTTTCCAGAACCATTTGGTCCTAATAATCCTAAAATCTCTCCTTTTTTTACTTCTAAAGATATCCCATCTACGGCTTTGATATTTTTATATTCTTTGATTAAATTTTTTACTTCAATAACATTTTTCATAATCGTTCCTCCTTATATCCTTTCAATAATTCTAAAACAGTATTCGTAAGTAGTTCTTCTATTTCATTTTCTTCTAATTTTACTGTTTTTGTTGCTAATAAACATGCAATTCCATGGGTAAAAATAAATACTTTCACATGAAATTTCTTCTGCTCTTCATAAGATAATCCTGTTAATTGTTGTCCTCTTCTTATAATGTCCTCCCCTTCACTATCATTTATAATAAAACTTTCTGGGCTGTTATTTGTTTCTTTCATAAAAAGAATCTTAAATAGTACAGGATGGTCTTTTGCAAACTGAATATAAGAGAGTCCTGATTGCTTATAGGCGGGCTTTTCTGTTACTCTCTCCATATAGTTTTGATAAGTTTCATAAATTTTTTCATAGACAGTATTTTTTAATTCTTCCATTGATGTAAAGTTATGAAAAATTGGCTGAACAGAGGCATTTAATTCTTTGGCAATTCTTCTAGCATTTAAGTTTTCAAAGCCTTCACTTTCTACAATTTTATAAGCAATGTTTACAATCTCATCTTTTGTATACTTTTTATTAGGTGGCATTTATTCACTTCCGTTCTATATCACTCGTTATATAACATATGTTATCATATATTGGGATATGTGTAAATATAAACTTTACAAATATTTATTATTTTAAAATACATAATCATTTATATTATGATTTTTTTTGCGCATACAGGAATGACAATATAAATAATAGCAATCCTATGCTACCCATAAAAATTAAAAAGTACTCTACTATATTTTTTAATTTTTTATAGTGAATTCTTAATGAAAATATCAAAAGTAATAAACCTATAATGGTTATAATTTTTTATTCTTATATCATTAGTTGTGGGAAATTATCTTTGAGTACCGAAAAAATTGACAAAAAATTGCAAAAGTGTTATCATACTTGGCAGTTAAGGGGGGAATTTCATGAAAAAAATAAAATTTTATAAATCTGCTTTATCATTATTAACCGCTACATCTATGCTTTTAATGAGTGGTTGTACAGGTGGAAAAAGTGAGGAACAAAATGAGAAAGTGCCTGAAAGTTGTACACATGTAACAGTTTATTTTGAAAATGAAGCAGTTACATTTAAGGAATGTGATGGATATGATATTATGTATACTTATGGTCGTAATTCTGGAAAGCTTTCTTATCAAGTATTCATTCAAAGTGATGTATTAATGTCTGGAGTAACATCACAATACAATGTTTATGATGTATATCATGATATCGCCGATGAACAGTTAAATATTGAACCAATACAAAAAATAAAAAAATAAAAGTAAAGACTCATTTGACACATTTTGAGTCTTTTAATTTGCATAATAAAGACCAAAGATTTTTTAGTTAAAGAGTATCTTAAATATATAAAATAATGATTCATGATAGTAAAATTATAATAGTTATATATTTTCTTATTCTTGTATCATTAGTGCAAATAAAACTGCTTATCAATTCATAGTAAAACTGTTATAATAAAATCTAGGAGGAAATTCTATGAATAAATATAAAAATATTACATTAAGAGAATATATTGAAAATTCAGAATTAATTGTTATCAATAGTCATTTTAAAATTCGCTTATCTAAAGAATTATTAAAAAAATATGAAAATAATTTATATAAAACAGAATTAGATTCTCTTAAAAAACATATCGAAAAAATAAATGCGCTAAATATAAAATACTCCGCTAATGCCAATCCAGTATTCTACTTATATATAGTACCAGATAGCAATTTTAAGGAATTATTAAATTTTTCACGTTCTTCTATATGTGGTGGAAAACCTGTTATATCATTCGATTTAGATGGATTTAATAGCTCCTATGGTTTAAGTAGTAACATGTTAGAAAATAACACTAGTTCAGCTATTCAAGAAACTGTGAATACAATTCATGAATTAGCGCATTTAGTTCATAGTATATTTTTTCTAGGAGTAGATAGGTTTATTTGCTCATTTTGAACATGCTGCCACTCTTCTTTTATTTCTTCTATGGTTGTAAATGATTCCATAAAAGGTGTTTCTTGATAAAACGTTGTATGTTCAAATAAAGAAACTGCTCCTTCTATATTTTTTTCTAACCAATACTTTTTTAAATTTTCTAACCATTTTTTTATTTTTTCTTCCCTCATATTTATACCTCCAAAATTATCTTTTCTATAATCTATTTTCTCCATTACATTTATTATACAATAAAAACTTTAAAATTCTATTTTTATCTCTAATTTATCCCCTACTTTAGAGGCTGTAATCCTTCCTCCTAGTGCTTCTGTAAATTCTTTGGCAATTGCAAGTCCCAGTCCTGTATTTCCATTTGTTCTATAAATATCAATTGTATAAAATTGGTCAAATATTTTATCAATTTCTAATGCTTCACTATGGAATTTATTGACAAACGTAATCATAGCTTTTTTATTTTGTTTCACTTCTATTGTCAAATTATCTTCACTATGTTTTAAAGCATTCGAAATCAAATTATCAAAGATTCTAGATAACATCATTTTATTAGAAGAAAGTATCATCTTAGATTGTGTATTTTTGAATATTACTTCTCTATTCTCTCTTTTATAATCTTCATAATAATGAGCAATACATTCTTCTAAGATAGAAATGATATTCACATCTTCTAGTTCATAATGTGAATTCATTTTAGAGAGTTCAAAAAATTCTTCAATTAATTCTTCCAATCGTTTTAATCTTTCAAACACAATTTGAAGGGCTTTTTCCTTTTCTGCTTCTTTTAAGTCACTATGAATCACCATATCTAAATATCCAAGAGCAGAAGTAAGTGGCGTTCTTAAATCATGAGAAATGTTTGTCATCATATTTTGTAAATTTTCTTTTTTCTTTTCATAATCAATTCTATTTTTTCTATTCTCTTCAATTAAAAGATTAATTTCTTTGATTTCTTCTAAAAATAAAAAAGAAGCTTTTTCCGTGTGCAAAAGAGTATTACTAGAATTCGCTTTTATTTTTTTCATTTCTTTTGTAATCCGATTCACTTTTTTTTTTAGAAGAAACAAATAAAAAAAAGATAGAATAATTATAATACCAAACAATATAATAATCCATTCCATCTTCATCACCACTTTCTCTACTTAATTTCTGATTTTTTAAAACTATAATATCCGATTGTATGAAATATCAAAATATAGAAAATTCCTAGTACTGTACAAGCTATCAAATACTGAGTGCTTGGATTCTGTGCTATTTTTTCTAAAGCAAATTGAAATTCATAATTATAAAACCAGTCTGCTTTTATTTTAAATAAACTAGTAATTCCTATTACAACTAGCTGTAATCCTAATATGAAAGGTATTGCAACGGTATTAAAGGTAGAAGTTTTCTTAAATAAAAATGCAAAACAAATTAGTAAACTTATTATACCATAAAGAAGAGGTAATTCTAATATTGTTACTTTCGTTACTTCTAATAAGCTAGAAGCAAACTCTTTTCCATTTATTATGATATTGAGAAAGTAGAAAAAATAAGTATTGAAAAACGTAAAGAATGTTGCCAATAAAAAGATTAACAATGTTTTTGAACCATAATATTTTTTTCTAGAAATTGCTGAAGATAATGTGTTTTTGATAGACTTATTAGAAAAATCTGTACAAAGAACAATGACTACAAGTACAATAAATAGATAGTAAAGGTTCGCATTTGTTCCAATCACTGCTTTGTCAAGTTCAAAAGCCCCTTTACTTTTTATCACTTCTCTTACATCTTTTAATGATTTTGCCTTAGAAAGTTTTTCTACAAACTCAGCATCATTAATATCTATTGCACTACCACTTGATGTTGACATTCCAATGTGTCCTGGAGAGATTCCAATTGCAGATACAAAAGATGTTAATATTAAAAATACAAATATAATATAGATTGCTTTTCCTTTTAAAATGCGATACATATCTGCTTTCATCATATTAAGCATATTATAATTCCTCCTTTATCACAGTTTTAAAGTATTCCTCTAATGTTATTCCAGTTTCATATAACCCCATAATAGTAATATCATGTGAGATAAGTTCTTTGGATACTTTTTCTGCATGGTTTAAATAATCATATAGTCTAATTTCATTTGTATTTATAATTTTATAATTGGTTGTTTTCAAGTTTGTCTCTAAGACAACACTTGCTTTTTTTGTATCATCTGTTTTAATCACAATACATTTACTACATTCTGTATCAAGTTCTTCTTTCGATAATTCTTTGATAACTTTTCCTTTTTCTATGATGCAAAAACGATTTGCCACCATATAAAGTTCTGACAAAATATGACTAGATATCATAATTGTAATATTTTTTTCTGTATTGAGCTTTTTAAAGGTATCTCTTAACTTACTAATACCAATTGGGTCTAATCCATTAATTGGTTCATCTAATATAATAAAGTCTGGACTATCTAATATTGCAAAGGCAATACCAAGTCTCTGCTTCATACCTAACGAGAAATTTTTAAATTTCTTATTTTTTGCTTCCTTTAAGTCGACTAACTCCAACACTTCATCTATGACATTTTTGTCTGCAATCCCTTTCTGAAAACAATAATACTTTAAATTTTCATAGGCTGTTAAATTTGGGAAAAAAGCTGGATTTTCGATTAAACAACCGATTCTTTTTTTCTTTTCTAGTACATTTTCTTTTTCTCCAAAAAGTTCATATTCCCCACTTGTCCTATTGGTAAGGGTTGTAATCACTTTCATCAAAGTTGTTTTTCCAGCCCCATTTCTACCAATTAACCCATAAATATCCCCTTTGTTAATTTGTATATTCACATTTTCTAAAGCAGTAAAATTATCATATTTTTTCGTTAATTGATTGGTTTTTAAAATTGTTTCTTTCACATATATCCCTCCATAATTTTATTGTATGAAAAAAGTGTTAAAAAAGTCTTAACCCAATTCTTAATTTTTTCTTAATTTTTCATTTTATAACCAATACTCCATACCGTTTCTATATAATCTTCTTCCTGATTACATTCTTTTAATTTATTTCTAATCTTACTAATATGAACGTTTAATGTATTATCATCTACAAATTCATCTTTCCAAACAAGTTCGAATAACATAGATTTGGTAAATACTCTAGTTGGATTTTCTAATAATGTTTTCAATAATTCAAATTCTTGCTTAGTTAAATTTAGAAGTTTCCCATTACAAGTAACTGTATAGTCTAATTTATTTATAAGAATATCTTTAAATGATATTATGCTTTTATTTTCTTTCCCATTTTGATGTTTTAAAGCAAGTTTGATACGTGCTAATAATTCTTTGTTGTCAAATGGCTTGGTGATATAGTCATCAGCTCCTAATTCAAACAAGTCTACTTTTTTATCTACTTCATGAATTGCACTCATCACAATAATGGGAACCTGATATTTATTCAATAATTCAGTTAAGATTTCCTCGCCATTTTTACCTGGCAACATCAAATCTAATAAAATCAAAGATACATTTCCATTATGAACCAATACTCCCTCTGTTCCAGAAAACGCTTGTAGAACTTGATAATGATTGGTTTCTAATAGCTGTTTTAACATATTATTAATATCTTTATCATCTTCTATAATTAATATTTTATACATACATAACACATTCCTTTTTATTATTATAAAATAATTTTGTTTCATTTACAATTTTCTAAATTAAAAAAGTGAACATAATATTCACTTTCTTATTCTGTTCTAAGTGCAATGACTGGGTCTTTTTTACTAGCAATCTTAGATGGTATTAAACCAGCTACTACAGTTAAGCCCATACTAATTACAATCAAAACAATAGCTGCTACAACAGGAACTGCAGTTACAATACTAACATTTGTAAGTTGATAAATCATGTAGTTTATTGGCAATGTCAGTAAAACGGTAATGATAATTCCAAGCACTCCTGAAATAAGTCCAACAATTAAAGTTTCTGCATTAAAGACTCTAGAAATATCTTTTTTACTAGCTCCAATTGCTCTTAAAATTCCAATTTCTTTGGTTCTTTCTAATACTGAAATATAAGTAATAATTCCAATCATAATAGATGAAACAATTAAAGAAATAGCAACGAATGCAATCAGAACATAGCTGATAATATCTATAATTTGACTGACTGATTTTAACATAATTCCTACAATATCTGTATAGTTAATTATATTTTCTTCTTTTCCATTTTTCTTTTGAATATCATTATATTCTGCAATTGCATTTGAAATAGAATCTTTTGATTCAAAATCTTTTGGATAGATATAAATCCCTGTTGGGCTATCTAAGTTTATTGCTCCCAACTTGATTAAGTTTTTATCATAACTGGCATTTTTATTTTCTGTATAAGCTTCCATTATCTTTGCAATTTCCTCAGCACTTAAATTACTTAATGCATATTTTTGCTCTGCAGTTAAAGAATTAAAATCAAAGTTTGTATTTTCATTTTCCTTTGGAAATTCTAGTCCAGAGAAAATATTAATGTTTGGATTTTTCATTTGTTCTTTTACAACTTCTGACTCATTTGATTTTTGTATGACATATTCTTTTAATTCTTTTAAATAACCTACTCCACCTGTCATTCCTTGTGCCAGAGTCTCTTCATTTTGTCTAATAATTCCAACTACTTTTATTTCTTCGGCTGCTTCTATTTTCTGTTTCATATATTCCTCATCATCGCTTTTATTCATCCAGATTCCATTCTCATATTTGTAATAATCAGTGTTTAATAAAAGTTTATAAGATAGATTTAGAAGTTCCTCATAAGTGTAAGAGGTTGCTTTTGTTTCTTCTAATTTTTCCCCTTTCATTGCTGCTTTCATTTTTGCTTCTAATTCTTTTTGGTCTTTTAGTCCTAATGCATATAATGTATAATCACTAATTTCATTGTTTTTTCCAACAATCAAAACCACTTCATTATAGTTAGTCGGCCATGAGCCTGCTAATAAATCGTACTGTGATTTTAATAGTGTTTCATTATCTAACATTTCTGTAAATACATCAGCATCATTCATAGAACTTCCCATAAAGTTAGAAAACATAGAATCATCTGTTGCTTCCATCATTTCTCCCATTCCCATAGCATTCATAACAGTACTTGGGTTTACTCTTACAATTCCGTTACTTGTATCTTTTTTATAAAGCTGTAAATTCAAATTATATAAATATTGAATTGCTGAGCTATTTTCTTTGATAGAACGATTTTCTTCTATATATTTTTTTAATTCTTTCAAATTATTCGTTTCCATCTTATTAGAAAGCGTTGTTAAAAGATGATTCATAATATCAGCAGAATAGATTTTGCCATCTTCCTTTTCTTCTATCTTACTATCTTTATTCCCCATCATAGCTTCAAGCATACTAGACATATCAATTGTAGATTCCTCTATCATAATTGGATAGGAAGAAATGGTGTCTTTTTCTACTTTATCAATGTAGTTTTGAACGCCTGTTGATATCGCCAAAATAAGAGCAATTCCAATAATTCCAATACTTCCTGCAAAAGAAGTTAAAATGGTTCTTCCTTTTTTGGTCATTAAATTGTTCAAACTTAAACGAAAAGCTGTGAAAAAATTCATAGAAGTTCTTTTCATTGTCTCTATTTTTGGGCTTTCCTTTTCTTCTTTTTCAATTGGATTCGAGTCATCTGTAATTTTTCCATCTAAAATTTTAATAATTCTACTAGAATAGCTTTCTGCTAAATCAGGATTATGTGTAACCATAATAATTAATTTATTCTTTGAAATCTCTTTTAGAATTTCCATTACCTGAACGCTTGTCTTTGTGTCCAAAGCACCAGTTGGTTCATCTGCTAAGATGATATCAGGATTATTAACAAGTGCTCTTGCAATTGCAACCCTCTGCATCTGACCACCTGATAATTGATTCGGTCTTTTATGAATTTGGTCTTTTAGTCCTACTGATTTTAACGCATCTATCGCTCTTTTTCTTCGTTCTTTTTTAGATACTCCAGAAATAGTAAGCGCAAGTTCTACATTGGAAAGTACAGTCTGGTGCCCAATTAAGTTATAACTTTGAAAAACAAAGCCAATAGAATAATTTCTATAAGCATCCCAATCTCGATTCTTAAAACTTTTTGTCGATTTTCCATTGATAATTAAGTCCCCACTTGTATAGCGGTCTAACCCACCTATGATATTTAATAAAGTTGTTTTCCCACATCCACTAGGTCCTAAAATTGAAACAAATTCAGAATCTCTAAACTCGATATCAATCCCTTTTAAAGCTTTTACTTGTTCTTCTCCTGATGTATAGGTTTTTTTTATATTCTTTAATTTTAACATAGCATTCTCCTTTATGTTTTTGAGCACTTTTTATTGGCACTACTAAGCATATTAACATTTTATTTTTTTTATGTCAAACTGCGTTTTTACATTTATTTTTTTCTACACATTCTTTCGATTTATTTTTATTAAATGAAGCTTTATTAGAAAAGTAAATATCATTTATATTAATTTATCTCAACACTGTTGAGACAATTTCAGGACATTCATTATAATTTTTTCAAATACAATAGCTTTTCTACCATTTTTCATACTCCTTTTTTACAATAACCTGTAAATACAGGTATCATATAATGTATTTACTAGCATGTCAAAAGAAGAAAATGTTAAATCCAGATCAAAAAGAAAACAGATTTTAAAAATCTGTTAGAGAAATTTACCATTTCTGATACTTTTTTATGTCTTTTTTATAACTTTCAAAGTTCTATTATTTGCAATAATTGATTAATTCTTCTATCGTCCTGTTTTCATTTTTAGAAACAACCCAATATTCGTTATCTTCATCAAAATTACACCGATATACATCATAAAACAAAGTATCATAATAAATGACATTTCCAACTGTTGTTGTAGATATTCGAAACATTGGTGCTTCATCGTGCATTTTGACATTCATATAATCAGTTATTAACAAAACACTCAAAGAACTAATAAACACTGCGACACTCAAAAGAACACGTTTCGTCCATTTTATTCCATTTGTTACTCGTATAATGCCTATCATAAATATGATAATTCCAAATATAGAGTAAATTGAACCCCAGCTGCTTTCACTAGGAAAAATCATTACTGCAGATAAAGAAATAAAAAGTCCAAATATGATTATCACTAAAGAAATTGCTTTACTATATTTATTGAATTTCTTTGTAGAATAATCAATGGTATTCACTATATTTTCTTCAAACTTTTCTTGATAATTTTCTTTTTCAATTTTTTCACCACTCATCAAATCATTAATGGTAATATCCAAAATATTACATAATGGTTTAAATAATGACAAGTCTGGCATGTTTTTTCCGTTTTCCCAATTACTAACTGATCGGTCAGTAACCCCTAATTGTTCCGCTAAATCCTGCTGTGTAAGCTTCTTTTCTTTTCTACATTTGGCAATAAATTTTCCAATACGTTCTTGATTCATAATCCTTCCCCTTTCACATCTCCATCATACAATAAAAGTGTGAATTCTAACACGAAGCATTCCTTGAGTTTTACATAATTTATTATTTATTTGTTTAAAAATGAGTATTTGTTCTAATTATTTTTTATTCTGAAAAATTTGTGTCAACATTGTTGACACAATTAAATATTTTATTGTTTTAAATAATATTCCTCAAATTCTTTAAATTCTTCATCTACTAGAAGAATTCTTACCACACAATTTTTTGATTTTAACATCTGACATAATTCTTCTACTGTTTTCGTTAATAATTCATTAGAATATTTATTAGCATCGTTATTTCTATCCGCTTTGATATCAATAATTTTTCTATTATCAATATTACATTTTACAACTTTATCTAGTGCATTCTTATCATAGATTTCACTGATTTTTTTCATAACAGATTCTTTCGATAAAGCTTCATTATTTGTATTTTTCTCATAAATACAAACAATATCATAATAGAATTTTCTATCTAATTTTACCTTTTGCCTTTGTCCTTTTAAGGTAACATTACGAACGCTGATTCTTTCTTCAAACTCTTTCAAAATAATATCATGACTAATATTAAGACAAGAATATAAATCAATTAAATGCTTATGAATGCCATTCGTATCTGATATTACACCTGTCCCATATTTGATTTCTATCAAATGAAGTGTTTTTTCATCTACTACCACATTATCAATTCGTCCTTTGATATTGCTTCTAGTTCTCATTTCTTCATCTTCGTCTGTTTCTTTTCTATCTTTTCCAGCATAAATAACATATTCTAACTCGAAAGGAATCGTATTTTTTGAATATAAAAGTTCTTTTTTTCCTTCCTTTGTTTGATAAAAAATCTCTTCTTTCTTTTCTTTATTTAAGAGTACCATAAAATCCTGTTGTTTTTGTTTTTCTTGATTTGTCTCTGATTTTGAATTTTTATAATCATTTTTTCTATTTTGATCTTCCTCAATATAAACATCTATTCTACGTTTTAAAACCGCTTCTATTTTATCAAAAGAAATAGATGCTACCTTTAGTTTGCTTTTTACACCAATTTCTACTTTTTTTAATTCTTTATTTTGTAAAGTTACTTCTAATAAGAGAAGCATTAAATAGTATAATTCAGAAAGAGAGAATTTAGTTTTTCTAAGAAATAATAGAATTTTATTTTTCGCGTTATTTAATGTAATATCAGTAAAATAAGAAATCATTTTTGTTTTCTTTAACTGTTCTACTACCATGTTCATAAGCTCTTCTTTGGTGTGAGTGAGAGTTCCATTTGAAAACTCTATATTTAGTTTTTGTCCTTTGATGATTTCTCCTCTTGCTTCACTTCCAATAGAAAACTCAAAATAAGATTCGATGTTCTTCATGTCTTTTTCTACTGAACTAGGAATTTTACTAAAATATTCTATTAATTCTTTTCCTTCAAATACATTGGTGCTATTTGGTACAAAAACAGCTGTATTAATAGTTAAATTTCCTTTATATAATTCCATCATTTTAATGCCATGGTAATAAACTTTTATGTTTATTTTTCCCTTTTCTTTTCGAACTCGTAAATAATATCCCTCATGAATTTTATCATTACTTGTATATCTTTTCATAATTTCTTGTTCTAAAATCATACACTCAGTTCCTCCAAATCTTCTAGCTCTATTACATTTTTAAATAATTCACTTGCCATTCCTTTATGTTCTGTATGAATAAAAATTGTTTTTTTAGGTTTCAAGATTTCTTCTACTTGCTTCATAGCTTCCATATCGGCATGTCCTGATGTATGTAGTTTTAAAAACGTAACTCCCATATGCTCTAATTCTTCTTTAAAGTTTTTTATACTCTCTTCTTTTAAATATCCATCCCACATAGAATAAATCAGACAAGCATTTGTTAAGAGTCCTCCATCATATAATTTTTCTTTTAAATCTTTTAACATAGATGGTTTTACTATCATACAAAAATCATGATGAAAAGGCTTATTTTTTTTATATTGTTCCATTGGTTTTATATAGGTTTCTTTAAAAGGTTGAGGCTTTTTATAATATTTGTTTGTTATCCAAACCGATACATTTTGATGTGTTACCGGACTTGGTATTGTCTTACTTAACTGTGATGCGATAGTAGCAGTAAAAAGATCTTCAATAAAATATTTTTTAGTATGATTGTTTGCTTTATAGAATGTAACTAATCTATCAATATTCGTGGAAGATTGTAGTATCAATACTTGATGAAACATTTCAAAGATGGAACAGGCTTCTTTTTGTAATTCCTCTTCTCTCTTAAATTTTTCATTGCTTCTTCCAAATGTAGTTCCTTCTGTAATCAGTAAATCAACTGGACCAATTTTTTTTAGTGTTTTTAAAAAGTTGTCTCCTTTTCTTCCATGATTTCTATAATCTCCTGTGTGCAGAATCTTCTTTCCATCCCCTTCTATTACATACATACAAGAATTATAAGCAGAATGATCTACAATATAAGGAGTTATTTTTAAATCATCTATCATTACTGATTTTCCAAAAGTAATTTCTTTTGTTAATCTTTTAATTGGTTTCGCATCTGTCATAAAGTCTGAACTTAAATTATATATCTTTTTTGTCTCTTTTTCTATAAATACGGGAATGTCTTCATTAATGAAACTTACTAGCCCAATATGGTCTCCATGACTATGGGTAATAAAAACGGCATCATAAATAGAATTTCCCTTTGTTAGTCCTTCTATTTCAATGGGTACTTTTTCTTCTATCAAATCTTCTCCAAAATCAATAATAATTTTTGTACCTTTATCACTGGTTATTTCTGTAATACAACCACCTATTTGATTTGTTCCTTTTAAAATTTTTACTTTCATTCTTTACTCTTCCCCTATTTTATGTAAATCAACAAAATTGTGTAAATCATCTATAACCATATCATATTCTTTCGGAAAATATATTTTATAATAGGTACTAAAGTAATACACGAATGCCCTATTTACACAAGCCGATTTAGGCCATAAATAATCTATATTAGAACAATAATTCCTATAATCATCAGAAATGTTATGTTCTTTTAACAATTTTTTATACTCATCCCATTTTCTAGCATGAAACTTAGAATGTGATTTTCCTTTTCCTATAAAATTCATAAGTTCAAAAGCCATACTTTCTAAATCATTCTCTTTCATAAAATCATAAATATCCTCTCTAAAAATTGGATATGATTTATTAAAATGTGTTTTTTCCCATTTGTCTTCTATAGAACTCACTGTACTATTCATAGCTGCAACAAACTTAGACAAAGTATAAATATTAGAAAAAGGTTCTTCTTCTAAATGATATTTTTTAAAATTAGAAACAGCATTATGTATCACACTATCTTCATTATTTTTTAAATACTCAAAAACGTTTTTATCATGGAAAGGAATATCATGAATAGGAATATACTGACTCATTCTTCCAAAGATATAGCACCAACTTAAACCTCCTAAATAAAAATTATGTTTTTTTAAATCATCTATCGTTGCTACTTCCATTCCATATTTTTGAAATAAAGTTATTGTATAATCAAAAATCTCATTCAAATAATTCTTCTCAAAATCTAAATCAAATGTACATAATATACTATTATTATCATATATAAGTATGTTATATTCTAAGGAATTTACAATACTAATTCCAAGTAAATAGGCAATATAAGAATTTCCACATATTCTATCTAGCATAACCCTATTATCTTTTTTTGCTTTTTCACTTATCTCGTAAGCAATTAAGTATTGATATTCTATTTTAAGTTTCATAATTAAATCTAGTTCTTCTTTTACCCTACTTCTAACTACTTCAGGTAGTTCATCCCCATATAATTCTTCTAGTTTATCATCTACTATTACTTTTAAATTCATTCTTAAACTCTGGATTGTCAACATTTTTTTAGACAATTTTTATAAGGACAGTTGTAAACGATAT
>CANRVY010000006.1 GCA_947643405.1 uncultured Mycoplasmatota bacterium
AACCAATAGAATTCTCCTTAATAATATGAATTATTTGATAAATATGTCCACTATTATCTATAAGTTGAATATCATCCAAAGAATTATAATATTCCATAATAGAACTAAATTTTTCTTGAGAAGTTTTTTCCGCAGATTCGTTAAAATCTTTTGATATTGAAAACAACTTATTATATTCAGTATCAATAGCTTCTTTTTCTGATAAATCCAATATACCATAATCCTCTAATTCATTTTTTAAATCACATAACGAATTTACTTTTGTATTATGCGAAGAAAATTCTAAAAAATCTAAAAAATTATCTGGATAATGTGTACCAAGTTTAATTTCTTCATCTGTAATAATGCTACCATAACGATTGATAAGAACGTGTTCTTCGATTGTAGCTATCTCACTCCAATTATTTTCAGAACTTCTTAAAGAATAACAAAATAATCCTAAAGAATGTAAATTATTTTTAGCCTCTTGCGTTTTATATTCAGTAATAAAGTATCTCATATATTACATATCAACTTCTTTAGTAGATTCATTTTTAACAGTTTGAGAATTATCTTTTGTTTTTTCATATTCAACCTTTTCTACCTCAAATGGTCTAATTTGTAAAGTCTGTTTGCTGTCCTTTTGATAAGATTCTAATTTACCAACAGCTGTAATACGATCACCTATTTTATATCCATTTTTTTTGAATTTTTCAAGTATTATACCATCTAAATAAATAGGATAGAAACTAGACTTTCCATCCTTTGAATTTTGTGCAATGTTAATATACATAAATTCATTCCCATTTGATTTAGTTTTAATTTCACCAATAGATGAAATATTTCCTGTCATTTCTACACTATTATGTTTATATTTTTTTTCCATATCATAACCCCCTTTAAAAAAATAAAAAGCTTTACATATAACTATCTAAAGCGATACACTTTGAACATAAAAATTTTCCTCATTTTTATATGATAAAGCTTAACTTATTAAATTATCACTATTTTCTTTTTTTACTACATAATCTAATGATAATAAAGAAAATAAAGCCAATTCCAATTAAGGATATAGCAACATAATTTAAATTATCATTCATATTTGTATATGGCAATTTTTTATTTACCATAGAAACATTTACCTCTTTATTATCTTCTGTAATAGAAAATAAAATTGTTTCATCACTTAATTCGTAACCATCAACTGTTGCAATTTCTTTAATCGAATAATTGCCATATTCTAAGGCTTCAATAATAACTAGTCCTTCAGAATTTGTGATATAAGTACCAACTAAAGTGCCATCGTTTTTAAATATATGAATGGATACACCTGCAATTGGATTACCATTTTCATCCAATTTAGTAAACTTTAATTTCCCAGTAATTTTTTCATTTACCATATTCGCTTTTACCACTTCTCCATTTTCAGTTATCTCAAAATAAACAATCTCATCACTTAATCTATAGCCAGTGGCTGGTTCCGTTTCTACAATATAAAATTTTCCAGTCCATAAATTATCAATAATGATTTTCCCCTCTTGATCTGTAATTCCACTAAATATTTTTTCACCTTGTTCTGTAAAAATTTCTATTTTTGTATCAGGAATAGGCTTGCTGGAAGCTAAATCAGTTTTAGTAAATTCCAATGTTCCTTTTGGCAAATAATTCTTTATTTCAATATCTTTAGTAATTGTCTGCGTATATTGATCTTGATACAATAAATTTACTTCATAAATTTTATCATCAAGTATATGATTAAAAGTAGTAGAAATCTCTTGAACTGTGTATATTCCTAATGCTAGATTATCTATATACGCATATCCATCTTCAGTTATTAAAGTGGCAACCAGTTCGCCCTTACTATAATACTTATAATTATTGACAACAATATCTTCTTTGGCTCTAATTTCAAACTTAACATTACTTAAATTCATATCTATATATTCATAATTACCATCTTTAATTTCGACTTTTTCACCTTTTTTATGAATTTCAATTTTCCCCTTAACTTGCTTATTCGGAAATCTTACCTCCATAACAGGTCCCAATATTTCATCATTTATAATTGGTGAATTATCCCCAATTATAAATTTTAATGGTTCAGTATTCCATAAGTAGCCGTTCAACGGTTGGTCTAGTTCTTCTAATTCATAATTTCCAGATAACAGTGGAAATGGCGTATATAAAATTCCATCTTCAGTTGTCTCATAATCACAAATTTGAGTAACATTTGGATAAGTGATTGTTTGGCATACATACTCATTAGTATCCAAATTTCTAATTTTAAATTTAATCTTGCCAACAGGAATCACCATATCTGTTTCCTCATCAACTTTAACGACTTTCAATTTAGCTTTTATGCCTGCATTTGAAAGAAGTTTATAGGATACTTGTGGGAGTTTATCATTCACTTCTATTTCGAAATCTTCCATTTTTTCATAATTCTCAGTAGAATTAACCTGACTTACAACATAAACTCCATAAGGTAATTTCACAGTAGCATATCCATCTTTATTTGTTGTAAAACTTGCATATTTTTCTTTTTTAGACTTTAAATAAATATCAAAAGTTATATTTGGTTCTCCAGTTAAAAAGCCTGTACTATCTTGTGCATATACTTTAAAAAATGTAAACTCTCTTTCGATAACTTTTTCTTGAACAGTTAACTCTGGTTCTAAATTATTTGCATTTAATTCAAAATAATATTTTGTCTTATCAAGTTCATAGCCTATACTTGCAGTTTTCTCTTGAACAAAAAATCTTCCTAAAGACGGAAGATAATTACTCTTAGCATATCCATTTCTATCGGTTATAATTTCTGTAACATAAGAGCCATCTTCTTTATATACTCCATAGACAGCTTCTGATAAAATTGCATCTCCTTGCCCTTCAAATCTTAATGTATCTTTATCTTGCTTATGTATTGTAACTCTTCCACCTAGTACATTTAATGTAATAGGATAATCAAGTGGGTCATAACTTCCACGAATCATCACATCTTGTCCACTTGGCGACTGATAAAGTATTGCTGGAGTTGATAATAATTCATCTTTATTTTCTAAAATTACTCTAACCTCTCCTACTGTATGAGGCGTAATTACTAACTGATTTCCCTCTTTTCTAGTTGAAATATTATTGTTGTTTAAAACTTTATAATTTTTTAACACATTATTAGTATCTGTTAATCGTAATTCTTGCCCAATTATTGCCTGAAATTTATTACCATTAAAATTTGGAGATAAGTAATGTTCGCTAATTAACTGTTCTATTTCATTCATTTCAGAGGCAAATCTATCCTCCCATTTTGTACCATTAGCACCATGTGTATAATAGAACTTTGCTGACGGATTGACAGTTTTCCATATCATCATTTGTGTGATACTGTACCATTTTATATCTGTATGATCACCATACATATATCCATAATATGACAACAATTCTACTCTTTGCCAAATTTCTTCACTAATATTTAATGCACTACCGCTCATATCTGTATTCTCTAATAAAGCTTCAAATGGCTCTACACAATATGCAAACATATTATCACTTCTTCTTCTAATTGTTCTTGCCTTTTCCCAATGCGTTATTCCATTTGGCTCTTCTCTTATTATCCACAAATCACCAATCGTATTATCTTCATAAAATTGATCAATAAGTGCATGAACAGTATCAAATTTTATAAAATTTGTTAAAAATATTGTAGTTAATATAAATAGTCCTAAGTATATTTTCTTTTTTATATTTCATCCCCCCATTAAAAAAAAACCAAATATTGGTTTTAAAAATTTAATTTTGTTCCTATTCCATCTTGTATTCTAATTTCTAATTGATAACCAATTATTTGACCAGTATATTTTCCATAGATATTTTTACATATTACTCTACAACCATTCATGCATTCTGCATTTTCATATCTACTTTTAATTTCATTCCCTTTAGTTAAACATTCTTCCAAAGTTTTTGCATCTTTTCGCATTGTAGAATCTAAAGGAATGTCATTATCGACTGTATAAACCTCTGTTGGTTTATTTACTGATGGTTCACTATTAGTTATCTGTTGATTATTGTTTATTGTCGGTTCATTAGTTGTTGTTTGCTGATTATTGTTTATTGCTGGTTCATTAGTTGTTGTTTGTTGATTATTATTTGCTGTTGATTCATTAGTTGTTGCTTGCTGGTTTTCATTCATTGGATCTTCATTACTAATTGTTTGTTGACTATTACTATCTACATTATTTTCCTCTGGAATAGAAGAATCTGCTTCTGAAGCTTTTTCTTTTTCATCAGTTCCAATTTCATTTATAAGTTGTTCAATCTTCTCATGAATAAAATTCTTTCTTTTTACATAATTTTGCTGTTTCTCTTTTCTGTTTTGAAATATACAGAAATAAAGTCCAACCACTATCAAGACAAAAGTTACTACTAATATAAGCCATTTTAAGACGTTTTTTCTCTTTCCCATATAATTATTCAACTCCTATTCCTAAAACTCTTAAATGATGATTATAGGCATTATAATCAAATTTCCTGCCTACATTATTTATCACTCAAAAGACAAAATTTTGCAAGTGTTTTTTGTAAAAAAATGATAATTCATGGAATTTTTAATATTTTATACATAATATCACCCCTTTCAACTAGTTTTTTTTAGAGCTCCCTATAAACTCTTCATAACCTAAAGACCACAAAAAAAAGATTACTCATATTGAGCAACCATTCCTATTGGTACAACTTGTTTTGGTTTTATCAATCCAAAACATAGTGCTATTTTTAAATAGCAACTTTTTTTAATCTGATAATACTTGTGTTCAGACTTGCAAATGCGATCCATGATTTCTTTATCCAATTCTCTTTCTTCGATAGAATAATGAAATATAATCGCCTCATCATCAGTAAATTGTGTTTTAAGATATTTAATTTTATTTTCAAAATTAAATACATAATCAAAATTTTTGTCACCTTTCACTACAGCTTTCCAAGTTGAATCACTTTTAGTTTGCTGAAAATGTTCTTCTCGAACCCCCTGATTTCGAACTAAAGATTCTTCTGCAATTTGTTGTATAGTAAGTTGATTTATATTATATTCATCAAATAAATCAATTATTTTTTTATACAATTTCTTTGCATTAAATTTTTCGACAGAGTTTTCGTTCAGCAATGCTCTCATAAACATACCCCCTGTTTCTTTAAACCAAAAAGAGAGAATACTGAAATTTTGGTATCCCTCTAATTAGTCACAAATATTAAATTGCTCAAAATAACTCTAGTACCAAAACCCCATTTAACAAACTACCAATTCTTATAAAATAAGAACTCCCCTTTGTTCATTGTTGATTATTTTACCTAAAAAATATAAAATGTCAATACTTTTTATTGCATTTTCGCATTTTTATTGGCTTTTTTGCACAAAAGTTATTACAGCAAATTGAGAAAACCCTTTTCTTAGAGTTTTTTCTCAACTATACCAATTTTATCATACCCATCCAGCATAAGGAATGTATAAAAATCTTCCCAATACCTGAAATTTATATGTTAAAAATCTGTGATAATTCCTAAAATTTTAAACTCCCAATAATTTAATTATAAAACTTTTCTTTGAAAATTCAGAAAGTTCATGATAACACCTATCAATGATTTCGCTATTTGAATTATTTTCTATATAAGTACAAAGAGATTTAAAATAATCATTTGTTGTAATTGCATGATGAAATGATTTCTTTAATTGATGTGTCACTGCCCTATCATTTGCATGAATAATCATAAATACCAAATAATGTTCATTTTCTATATCTGTATTTAATTTTATCACCGTATATTTCATATTCTCTTTTCTAATATCAACCATTTCCTCTACTTGTCCATTGTCAAAATAATATTGTTCACTGTGCAAAAATTTATCAAGTTGAACCACTTTACTAATTTTATTAAACTTTTTTGTTAATTCCTTATTAAGTTTCATATTGTACCTCCTATTTTCTTAAATTGATCATTGATATTCCTAAAATATCAAACGTTTCGTTTTTTCACTCTCTTTTAGTATGTATTCATTGTAAGATATCAATTCTTCTCTACACTTCTTAAACTTTAAAGTTTTCTAAAAAAGTATAAGCATCATTTAGCATGAGAAAGAATTCTCTTTCAATTTCCAAATTATATTTTTCTGCAATTTGATATGTTATATCAAATAATCTTAATATTCTATTTTCAATAAAATCATCTATTGTAGAAAAACCTTTTCTAGGTTTATTAAATCTATAACCATACTTTTCCATTATTGCCTCATTAAGTTGCCCAAATAGTATTGGAAAGGCAAACCAATTATCTTCTTTCAAACAATTTAATTCCTTAATTTTATACATATCAACATTCATACTATCAGCCAAAGTAATAAGTTGCAAAAATATATCTGAAAGTTCATCACCTAAATTAGAGAATACTCTATTAGATTCATTAACAGCTTCACTTTGATAAATGATATTATAAATATGTCCAACTTGGACACTTAATTCATTAAGAATTAGTAATGGAGTCCATTCATAATTTCTAGTAATACTAAAATCTTTACTTAACTGAACAGCTTTTTGATAATAATTATTTAAAAATTCGATTTCCTTTTCCATTTATTACTTTCCTCCTAATATTAAAGGTTTTGCCCCATTTAGGGTAGAATTATAA
The DNA here is from genome assembly GCA_947643405.1 of uncultured Mycoplasmatota bacterium. Lineage (GTDB taxonomy): Bacteria > Bacillota_I > Bacilli_A > RF39 > UBA660 > MGBC102946. The sequence goes on from CANRVY010000006.1 coordinate 6,655, forward strand.
GTATTTGTACTAATATTGTTAGTTTCTACATAAACTTTAACTTTTAAAATATAGGATAAATAAGAAGCATCACATATTTGCAAATCAATATTTTTCAATTGCAAACTTCCATATTTATCAAAAATGAATTCTACATTCGAAATATCAAACCCCAATTTTTCCAACAATTTAGAACACTGAGAAATCACATCCTTTTGGTTTATATTTTGATGATTTCTCCTACAAATTTCTCTCTGCTCAGGACTACAATGATTATAATTTAAACATTCATAAGTTCCATAATATTGAGGAGAAGAACGACGCAACTTTGCGTTAAGTCCACAAGTATTCGTTTGAAACACTTGTTGTTTATGTGAATAAGAACTATCAAAATAATTCCAAGCACTTTCAGGCCAAACACTATTTGCTTTCAAACATTTTTCTCTATTCTTCTTAATCGCTTCCCAAAAATCAATTTTATCTATAAAAGTTTCAATGAGAGCAAGTCCAGTAATTACTGATACATCAGTATATAAACTGACTTCATCTAATATTTTAGTAATTTGTTCTTTCTTTGAATTATCTGGTGTAAAAGGTCTAAAATAATGAATTACGTCAATTCCATTCTCTGTTAATTTTCTAAAATTATCTAATAGCTGTTCTTCTGATATACTAGGTTCGTATTCCTTTCCAAGACCAGAAAAACTAATGTAAAAAATAACGTTAATACCATTTTTTTTCAAATCTAATACTCTTTTAATTACAATATTTGGAATTGCACATTTTGTAATAATAATTAGTTCATTTTTAATATTATGCCTTTCAATCTCATCAAAAAGTTCAAGCAAATAACTAATATTGGATAAATTTACAAAAACGTCTGTATTAGGTAGTAGACAAATAGGTATTGATTCATCATAATATTTATAATTCAATAATTGCTCTACCGCTTCTTTAGGCGTTACAATATACCTTGGAATATGTTTATTATCTCCTGTTGCTTGTAATAAGCAATACTCACAACCATTTGGACAGCCTACAATAGAATTGATTGCTAACCAACTAGAATGCATTTCTACTACTGCCATAGAAAATTTTCCTCCTTTTTTTATTTTCTATAATAACATACAATCACAACTTTTTTTATTATCAAATATACAAATGTATTTGCATTTTTTACCAAAAAAAATCTGAAATTTATTTCCAGATTTTTAAAAACTCTGTATTTGAAGGTGTTAAATTTTCTCCGACATAAGAGATTGCAATTGTTACATGAATATCTAAATCTAAATATGCTAAGTCGCTATTCTTTACAACTCTTTTTGGTAATAGTGCAAATCCTAATCCTAAATTGGCATACATTTTTAGTTCATTTTCATCATCTGATTCTATTGAAACATTTTCTGCTATTCCCAGCGACTCTAATTGCTCATCAAATAAAATTCTTACTTTTTTATTCGTTGTTGGAACTAATAATGGAATACTATTTAACTGTTTTATATCCGTCAACGAAAGATTATAATAATTTGAAGAATAAGCAATACAATATTGTTCTTCAAAAAGGTCTATAGACTTTATTTCACTGCTTTTTTTAATATTATCAATTTTTTCACTTAAAATAAAATCAACATAATATTGTGAAAGTCTATCAAATAAATCTCTCGTCGATAAATGAATTGTCTTAATGACAATATTAGGATATTTCTTTTTAAAACCATCAATTTTTGAAATAAACAACTCAGAATCACAATTGAAAGAAGTTCCTATAGTTATTTTGGCACAATCAAGAGAATGGTTCTGCAAATGTGTTTTTTCTGCAAGAAAAAGCAAATTATATGCTTTTTCATAATATGCAAATAATACTTTTCCACTTTCAGTTAATTCAATATAACTTTTGTGATTCCTTATTATCAATTTGGTATTCATAATTTCTTCTAAACTTTTTATATTTCTCGATACATTACTTTGATCCATTTTCAACTTTTCTGCTGCTGTTTTTATATCTCTTGATTGACCAACAATAACAAATGTCCTCATTAAATTTAAATTCATAGTTGGAGTTTGCAACATAATATTCACCTCTTTAAATTATCAATATAATATATAAAACTTTGCTATTTGTCAATCTAAAATTGCATTTTTTACAAAAAAAGTAAAAAATAAGTAAAAAATGCAAGATATAATTATCTTACATTAGTTTTCCTCTACATGAATAATTTTATTTTTTATTTCTGATTCTACTATATATAAATCTTCTTTTGTAATTCTTAGTTCTTCATTCATTACGTCAAACGAAAAAATAAGTTTTTTATAATTCGAAATTGTTTCTTCACTACAACCATTATCATTTTTTTCTAAATCATTAAAATCAATTTCACAATTATTACTTTTTAATTTGTTATTAGCATAATAATATTGTATTTCTTCATTATTAGTTACGATACTAAAGTAATTATTTTGATAATCTTTGTCATCAAAATAGTAAGTATATTTATCACCTGACATAATGGTTTTTGTATAATAATTTCCTTTTTTCTCCCAATTATATCCTTTCAATACCTCATCTAATTTATAATCGGTTTTATTTATCTTCTTATCCAAACAACCTGTACTAAAAAATACAACATAAAATGTTAACAAAAATAACATTGCAATTTTTTTACTTACTTTTTTCATATTTTGTTACCTTTCCACAATCAACACGATACACAATATCACACAATAAATCAATATCTTCTTTTATATGAGAAGCTAATAAAATTAACTTTCCTTTCTTCTTTTCATTTAATATAAGTTCTCTAATATTTTTGACAGAGCTATCATCCAATCCATTAAATGGTTCATCAAAAATTAAAATATCATCATCTTCCATCAAAACCTGAGCAATCCCTAATTTTTGTTTTGTTCCAACTGAATAATTTTTAACTAGTTTTGTCTGATCTGATTCAGAAATAGAAACTTTCCTTAAAATTTCTAATATATCATCTTTAGTTATTTTATTTTTTATTTTAGAAAGTAAAACTAAATTTTCGATTCCTGATAAATCATCCATAAATTTAGGTTTTTCTATTAGTGCGGAGATATTTTTAGGAAAACACCTATCATCATAAATATTTATTCCATTTACTTCTACATATCCACTATCTGGTTCTAAAAAACCACATATAGTTTTAAAAAGTACACTCTTTCCAGAAGCATTTCTTCCTATAATTCCATAAATTTTTCCTTTCTGAAATTCCAGTGAAACATTATTTAATACAATATTATTTTTAAATTTTTTTGTGACATGTTCTATTTTTATCATCATAAATCACCTCTTTAAATATCATCTAATCCAGAAATAATTTTCATTTTTTTACTAATTTGAAAAAAATTTAAAAGTAAAAGAAAATATATAATTATATAGAAAATAATTGATTCTATAATATCCTTACCAATTGATTTAGTAAATCCCAATTGATTTATATATCTACTTATATTAAGCACTGTATTTCCAAAAATTACAGAACTTCCTAAACTAAGATATAAAATAATAATGAGCATGATACATAAAACCATTTTTGTATTTTTTAATTTCATAATTAACAGTAATGATAACATAACCACTAGTAATAGATACAAAAAATATTTTATTACATAAACAAATGACACTATTCCATCATTTGCTAAATATCCCAACTGATTTTTCATATCTTCAGTATGTTCAACTATATTAGCAGATATTCCTATACAAAGTAAGGAACTAATAAAATAGTAAATAACAATTGCAATTGAGGTTGCCAACAAATATGTTCCCAATTCTTTCTTACTACCACTTCTTAAAATCAAAAAATTATTTGTATAAAAGAAATTAAAGCATCGTATAATCAATAATAACAATGGTGGAAATACAAAAATTAGAAAAAAATTTTGGCTTGTTAAACACTTTGTAAATATATAAAAATAGTTCTGTCCTACATTTCCATTAGAAAATACAAAACTTCCAAAAAACACATATAAATTTATAAATAAGACAGTTTTTGTGTTCAAAATTTTTTTTAATGCATACTTAACAATTTCATTATTCATATAAATCAAACACCTTCTGTCTTTTTTTAAATGCAATTACTAATAGTATTGTTGATACCAATAACCAAATAAATAAAGAAATGGCAGTAACAAAATAGTTCATACTAGGAATATAACCCTGAAATATGTTAATACTTTCTGCTATATAAACCAAGTCTATATTTTTTATCAAAGGAGCAATAAGAGTTAATATAAAGTAAATTCCATAATTGATAAACATTAAAATAATAAACATTCTAATAATTGCAATATGTTGTTTTTTAATTCTAGAAAATATGATTAATGAAATATTAACAATAATAATAGAATATATACAATTATACAATATGCTAATCAGTAAATAACTATATTGTCCAAGTGATTCTAAATTTGGCAATCCTAATACTTCCAAAGGAGAATCAACATATAAAATTTTATCTGAAAAAAGAATTTTTCCAATTATGAAAATAATGATTGATGAAAATAGTGTATAACAAATAGCTTTTATATAAGATTTAACAATATTTTTTATGATATATTTTTTGTAAGATGATTTTAAAATAATATTCTGATATATACCACTTGAAAGTTCTTTATAGAAAGAAGTCGTAGCAAAAATTGTAATTAAAATGGGGCTAAGAAACAAAAGAATTTCGCCTATATTGGCAGTTCTCACAAAATACCAAAAAGAAAGGGCATTAAGCCCTTTCGTAGAAAATACAGGCACTAGTAAGGATTGATTTATATAGTTATAACAATTGATGCCAAAAAATAATATAGTTAAACATAAAATAAAAATTTCATTTTTATATTTTCTAATCACAAATAACACCATCCTTAATAAACCTTATATTTTACTCATTTCCGGCACTATAAATTGCACTAATAGTTCCATCTGTTAAATGCCAAGAACTTTGTGCTATTCTAGCTCTATAGTCACCTAACATAAGTGCAGGATAAAAACCAGTTACTCCATCTGATGGATAAGTGTAAGTTTTTCCACTAGTCAATTCTCCCCAGTAAGTTGAACCAATTTTCCATTCATTTAATGCCTCATTATAATATTGAAGCATTGTTTTCATCTTAGTTGATTGAGTAATATCAGTTAATGTCTGGTTTCCCTCTTTTACTTTAGTTCTTGCTGCACTAGTATAGACACTAGCATCTGCTCCACCAACTTTTACATTATTGATATGCCATGGGGCAGTATTATAGGCTAATACTCCAGATTTACTCAATGCTAAAGTTACAACAAACGCAAGGGCTAATGCTTTAATGTTTTTCATACTATACTCCTCCTTTCTAACTAATTTTTGCTTCCATGAACTAGATTTTTATAATATTGCAATACTATAAAAAAATACTACAACATTCATTCTCCACATCTTAATCATATCACTAAATATTCATTTTTACAATAAAAAACAAATAGTAGACTAAAATTTTCTAAAAAAAGAATTATAATCGTAAAGAATTATAATCCTTTTTTAAAATATTAGGAGTGATTAGGAAGTTTCCCCCTTTATTCATAATAGCACATTTGATACATTTTGTAAATTAACATTCTTCTTTAAAAAATAGTCCTGGATCAGTATTTAAAGCAAGTGAAATTTCATATAAGGTTTGAATTGAAAAAGTGTTTGCAACTTTATCTGATTCAATTTGCCTAATATAATCATGTGATAAATTTGTCTTTTCTGCTAATTGAGCTTGTGTCATATTGTTTAATATTCTATACTTTTTTATATTATGTCTTATGATACAGTAAATATCTACTCTTTTCATCGCTTTCACCTTTTATAATTATCTCATTTAAAAAAAAATAAATATGTGAGTTTACCGCTCACATATTTACAATCCCTATATTTATGCGTTATAATATTTTTTGAGGGGGGAGAAACTATTTCTTTCTATTCACTCTATTAACTAGCAACAATGACGGATCTACATTTAAACCTTTAGCCAATTTTTCTATGGTATCAATAGTCACTTTTTTATCCAAACGTTCAATATCTCCAACGTAATTTACACTTAGATCAGATAGTTCAGCTAATTTTTCTTGTGACAATTTTAGTTGCTTTCTATAAAATTTTACATTGTCCCTAAATACCTGACGTAACTTCACCATATCATCCCATTTCACTATTATTATGATATGTTTTTTTTAAAACTATAACAACCAACAACTGTATGGAAAAAATTTTTTTTCATCAAGGAGGAAAATTCATGAAAATAAATAATGAAATATGTACTTATATCTCAGATAATATCAACAATGTTATTGAGGTAAATAACAAATATAAAGACAAAGGGTTTAATATTTTTTTAGAAAATGAATATATTGAAATCATATACAATAAAAGTGTTTACAAAATCACTATCATAAAAAAGGATAATAAACTTTTTTGGCATCTTACACCTTATCAAAAAAATTACTTTGAAACAGAAATAAGTACCACTAGAAATTCATTTGAAATGATTATATACGCAATCCAAGATAACGAAAGCTTATACAAATAGAGGAATATATGAATAGATATGATGCTTTAAAAAATGAAATACAAAATTCTGATTACTATTACCAAAAGTTGATGATAAAAATAATAAATCAAAATAAAATTTTAATAAATTCTATATCAGACACTGAAACACCAGTAAATGTTACCTCTTGGACAAAAAAAGACTTTTTATCTGGAAATGAACAATTTTTAATGTTATTATTTAATTTAATTTATCGCTTAAAAAAAGATTTTGATTATTTATTTAATGAAAAATACGATTTTATTATTGAACAAATTGTTGCAGATAATCAATATAATAAGTACCTTCTATGCAAATATTATATTGGTGATAATAATTTTATTCCATATTTCAATCAAAACTATTATACTTTAGTAGTTCACAATTTTTACCAAAATATAAAAGTATTATCTAAACATTCAAAGATTATAAAAAAATTTGCAAATTTCCTAAACTTAAAATTTAGTCAAAATGAAATCACACAGAAAAATATTTTATTAAAATTATATAATGCCTTAAAATTTATTGCGAATAACAGTTCTTCTCAAAATAATATGTTACTGCTTTTTAAGCATATAAACGATTATGAATTCAGAAATAGCAAAAAATATATTTTTGATTCTTATATAGAGTATTATGAAAAAATAATCATAAATAATTATTACAACGGATATTACAAAAAAAACGATTTATAATTATTTTACCAAATATTTATAAATCAACTATCGAAATTATTTTCTATTTTTTTTACTACGATGTATATCAATTCTAGTGCATAAATTACGAGCCTCTAAATTTTCAATAAACAACACATTGGCTTCAATCTTTAATGCCTTAGCTATTGTTTCTATAGTAGGAATTGAAGGGCTATACTTAGAACGTTCTATATCACTAATATAGTGTGTACTTAAGCCACACAATTCAGCAAGCTTCTCCTGAGAATAATTCATTAAATATCTATAATATCGAACGTTAGAACTAAATACTTTCATTAAGGACATCCTTAATCACCTATATACCTTTCAATACAATGGTATAATTTATTTTTATCCTTAACAATGAAGTATATAGCCCAATCATGCTTTTGAAAGGAGGGTTTACAGTTGAATTTCCATACAATTCAAAAATTAAATATGCATTATAGTGCTTCTATAGAATTGAATGATAACGTATTAAAGTTTATAAATTATGAAAAAACTCATAACGAAAATTTTCTTGAAATTAGAAATCTATTTTTTACAAAAGAAAAAAAGAATAAACATTATTCAATCATAGAAATATTTAACCTAATTGTTGCATATCGGAAAGTTAAAAATTCAGCAATCAATAAACTTCTAAATAATAGACCACTAACATTTTTAGAGGGTTTCTTAATTGATCGTCTACTAATGCAATATAATAATGAATATATTCCTATCGAAATTCATTTGGAAAAAATATTAAAAGATTTAAATTTCAACGACAATTAACATTTATCATTGTTTATAAAAATGTCATTTATTGTAAAATGACATTTTTATAATTCTTTTTCTAATTCTGCTTCTTTCCTATCGGAAAATTTCACCATTTGAATATTACTATCATACCAAAAATATCCACTTTGATAATTAGTATCTACCACCTTTATTGTATTTTTGTTATAAAGAAAAACTTCGAAATCATATATAGATAATTCTTTTTTTAAATACTGTAAAATTTTAAATTGTGCTATAGTATCTACTTGATTTTTATTGATATTTTCCATCGTCAATTTTCTCATAAAATACCTCTTAGTTATCACAATGCCAATATAGGTTTCATGATATAATTATCTGAATTATTACTTGGTATATATTCAAATACATTTTTACTGTCAGAAAGTAGCGTCTTGTCATTTTCATTAACACACAAAATTCCCATTTTAGAATTTTCTTCATCAATCGGAAAACACCTTACAATTTGTCTACCCTCTATATATTCAAATTTTATCATTTGGTTCTCATAATAGTAAATTGATTCATAATAATCTACATTATAAAATTTTCTTAATCGAAGTAAATTCTCAGTAACTTTTTCAGGTTGCAAATATTCACTATATCTAATTTTTAACTTATTTCCATTTTCATCTTTAACATTTCTACTAACGTCTAAATATCCTTTACAATATAACTGACACAAATCTTCGAAAAATAAATTTCTAAAATTGATTTTCTTCACAACTATTTTCTCTTTATCATAAGATAATTCTATACTCTCAATCCATTTCATTAAATATTCTGCTTGTTCATTTCTAGACAATTCTTTCCAACTATGCAAATTTTCCTGAGCCTCTTTAGGATATAAAAGTCTATTGATGAAATCTATATCACGTTTAATCAAAATATCTTCTGGAGTAAATTGCAACTCTTCACATACATCACATTCCTTAATTTTACGTTCTAAATCTTGTATTGCTGATTCTACTAATATACGTTCTTCCTCATATTCATTTAAATTAAACACGCCATTCACATATGCTTTTTTAATTCTTTCTAATTTTTTATTTTGTATACTCAATTCTTTTTCCAATTTTTCCTTTGGGCTATTTAATTTTGTTTTTATTAAGGGAAGCAATGTTTGATTTACAACCTTATCGTATTCATATAATTCATTGATTATATTATCAATGGAATCGATAAATTGATCTTCTTTTACCGTAATTCTACAATCAGGACAATTATAATAAAAATATACAGTTCCATTTTTTTTATTAGTTGCTTTTCCACCAAGTGTTTTCCCACATTTTGGACATTTTAATTTTTGTAAATATAGGTATGTTAAGCTCCTACAATAATTACGAGAATTTTTTTTCTTTTGTACTTGGCACTCTTCCCATAATTCCCTGGATACAAGTGGTTCAACTACATTACTATAATAAGTTGGATGATCTGAATGCTTATTTTGAACATAATCTCCCTTATATACCTCATTTTGCAATATTTTATAAATTGCACTATCAGACCAATATTTTCCTAGTACATTTTCAGCATTATAAATATTAGCGATTGCTTGATATGATTTCCCTTCATGATAAAGTTGAAAAATTCTCAATGCAATATCTTTAGTTGATTCATCAATCACAGCCTTTTTCTTATCTCGTTTATACCCCAAAGGTGTTCTTCCCGGAATATGCCCCTCATTGATAGCACCTACCATTCCGAATTTCGTTCTTTCACTAGTTCTTTCTATCTCTTGTTGCGAAACACTAGTAAGTATTCTGGAAATCATTTTTCCATTAGCGTTTGTTGTATTTATATCATCATTGGCACAATCTAAATATGCATGATTCTCTTCTAAAAATTTAAGGATATTTTCCCAATCATAAACGGAACGTGTAAGTCTATCCAACTTTAAAACAACAATTGTATTACATTTTTTATCTCTGATATCCTGTAGTAATTCTTCAAAAGCTGGTCTATGATTTCCTGTTTTAGCACTTATTCCAGCATCTTTATATACTTTATAAATTTCATATCCTTTATATTCACACATTGCTTTTAATCTTTTTTCTTGTTCTGGCAAACTAAATCCTTCTCTTTTTTGATCTTCAGTAGATACACGAATATATAATCCTGCAATTTTTCTTTCTTCATTCATTATTTATCGCCCCAACTTTCCTTTTCCCAAATTCTTTTTATACTTTTAGCTATGTTAATATCTAAAAACATATCATCGGTGGGATTATTTAAAACCTTTAATTTACAATCATTCTCATTCAATAGTTCCATAAAATTTAACATATCATAAAATGAACGTTCTAATCTATTTAGATTGTAGACTAAAATCATATTAAAATGTTTTCTTTTTAAATCTTCCAACATTAAATTATAAGCTGGTCGGTTTTCATTGACACTATAACCATTATCTATATATTTTTTATATAATTCATACCCTTTCTTTTTATAGTATAAGGTTAATTGTTCCTCTTGGGAATCTAGTGTTTGGCTTTCTGTTCCTACCCTACAATAAATTACAACTTTTAATTTTTCATTATCCATATTATCAACTCCTCTTCTTCTAATTTCTCTTTGTTTATCTATTATAAATATTTTATAAATAAATAAAATGTATAAAATTCTTCCTAAAATATGTCTATTGTCTGTTAAAGAAGTTGATTTTTTTTATTACTTTATTTTTTTTATAAACGATTCTAAGTCTTTTAACTCTATCTTTTTATTTAAACCCTCTACATATAACTCTTTTGAATAGTTGAATGCTAATAATGTAACATTCTTAATTATAATTCTATGAGGTTCTACATATACGATATTAGTAAGGTCAATACTCCTTATATTTCCAGAAATAATAGTTGGCGTGACATTACAAAAATCACAAATAAACTCAATTTTCTTTTTTAATTCAAAATCAATATGCAAAGGTTTAGTAGTAATATTCATCATAACAAATTATTCCTTTCTGTATCAAAAAAAATCAACTTCTTTTCAGAAAGCTGATTCCCGATTTAAATTCGAACCTTAAAAAAGTCCGAACAGATTTCCTAATGGTGCCACAAGTAGGAATCGGACCTACGTTAAAGCCTTACCATGGCCTCGTAATACCATTATACTATTGTGGCAATCACAAATATAGTATATCATAATATATGTTATAATGAAATAATTGTTTTTTGATTTATCAATATTTTCTAAGAATTTATGAAAGCTTATATTATAAAAAATGGCTAAGCCATTTTTTATTTATGTTTTGGTAATCTTATATATCCTTCTCTAATACAAGTTGGAACAATCTCATTTTTTAATGTATTAGAAAGAAGCGAAAAATCATCTTCTGCTCCAAACCACATGAAATCTTCAATCTCTTCAGAACAAGTAAGTTCTCCTTCCAATTCTCCTTCATACATAAAAATATACATATGAAGTAATGTCTTTTGATCACTCGTTGCGATCTCATCAAAATCCATAAAAGGAACTACTTTTTGAGGATCAAAAATAGCTTTCTTTCCTAATTCTTCATGACACTCTCTGATTGCAGCATCATATACGTCTTCCCCTTGTTCAACACTTCCGCCTATCATTTGATAAGTTGGTCTTTTTCTAGGTTTATCAATCAGTAATTTTCCATCTTTAAAAAACAAAGTTCCCACTACTTTTTTTCTTTCTTCCATATTATCCTCTTTTCTAACTTTATTTTATCACATTTCTTATATACAAAAAAGAGAATTTAATCTCTTTTCTTTAATTTTACTGCCGTTCCATAAGCAATAATTTCTGCTGCACCATTCATTACAGCAGAAGACCCATAACGTATATTAATAATTGCATCAGCTCCTAAGCTTTTAGCTTCATCGACCATTCTTTTGGTTGCCATTTGTCTAGCAGTTGCTATCATTTCTGTATATCCTGCAATTTCTCCACCTACAATGGTTTTCATTCCTGCCATAAAATCTCTTCCAATATTTTTAGACTGAACAATTTGTCCTTTTACAATTCCCAAAGCTTCTACTATTTCTTCTCCTGGAATATAATCAATATTTACTAGCTTCATCTTCTTCTCCTCCATTAATTTCTTTTATTCTGCTAATTAAGTTTACAACAATACCAAATAATGGAACCCCTAATACAAGTATAATAAACCCATAAATAAACCATGGCATATTTTTAGGTTCTGTGCATTGAAAATATGTAATTACTCCTATTACAAATAAAAAAATGCTTCCAAATAAAAAACTAGATATTACTGCGCCTATAATTTTTTTTGTTTTGTTTGTTCTTGTATCTCTCATTGTAAATCCTTCCTTGTTTAAAATATTCATTGTTTTAAAATAATCTTCAATTTCAATTGTGTCATAAGTATCAGCTGAGGTACTAATTGAAGCGCACATAGCTTTTATTTTTTGATAATTATTTTCTTCACTTTCTATTTTTTTAATCCTATCTGCCATACATTCTTGTAGTGTTAATTCTCACTTTCAAGTTGTTTTAATTCCCGAATAGGAACATTTAGTTTTCTTAAAAACTTGATGATTTTTAATTTTTGAATGTCTTTTTCGTCATAAATTCGGTAGTCATTTTCTTGATTTCGTTTAGGCGTTAATAGCCCATTTTCTTCATAATAACGAATACTTTTTTTTGAAAGTCCAACTATGTGTTCTACTTCATTAATAAGCATATGCTCCTCCTTTCTAAATTAGATGATAAGCTATTCCCTAAGGGGAAAGTCAAGATATTTTTATTATTTTACATAATCATCAAATCAAAATGATTTACTATTCTATACTCTGATAACTCTCATCAATTAGTTGCTTTAATAGATTAAAATCAATATTTTGATCCAATAACACTGTAATCCAATATTTTTTATTCATATGATAAGCAGGGAAAAAATTTTTATAATCAATTAATTCTTGAATTTTTTCAGGATCATTTTTTAAATTGATAATATCTACTATATCTTCTCCTTTTAATCCTAATGTTTTATAAGGAATATCTATCACTAAACCATACCATTTCTTTTTATTTTTGGTTTTCAGTGTAAAATAGTTTGGATATTTTGTCCAGGAATATTCTGGAACGGTTTCATATTTTTCTTTAACATAAGATATAATTCGATTTCGAATATTAAGAGCTTCAAAACAATGGTTTAAAATATCCTGTAGTATCAATTCAATTTTATGTTTTAAATCACTTACATAAGTTCCCTCTGCTTCCTTGATATAAAATGGTAAATATTTTTCACAAGTTTCTTTTTCAAAAACATCTACATAAAATGAATTTTTAGAAATGGTAATAATCACATACAAATCTTGACTGAGATTTTTTTTTAAACTATAAACATTGCATTCTTCCAAAAAACCATATTCAAGTAGTTTTTCTAGCATGACAGAATATTGTTTTAAAAGTGTATCTTTATTCATAGTATCCTTCTTCTAGGCTAGATAGAAAATGTGCAAAAGAAGAAAGTTGATCAAAATTTTTTAGTGATGGAGCATGAATAAAAATCATTTTCGTTGTTAGGTTATGCTCATCAATATACTGTAGCCCATGATAATAAAAATTGTTGCATAAATAGTTTCCTGCATCCTTTGACAAAATCACTTTAAAACCAAGTGCTTCTATTTCCGCTTTTAACTTTAAATAATCATAATTTGTATCATAAGAGTTTTCACCACAACCAGTCATTTCTATTTTTATCACGTTTTGTTCTAAAGGTGCTTGACCAAACGATATAATATAATCATAATTTTCAATTTCTTTATATAATTCTTTTACACTTGTTTCAAAACTATTTGTAATATATAATTTATGATTGTTTTCTATTTCATCTAATAACACTTTAGAAGAATTCATTGCTCCCTTAAATGCTGTATATAAAACTTTCATATAATTTCTTCCTCTCAATTCATATTTTTTTATTTTTTATAATTTCTATTTTTTGATATTTGAATGCGAAAATAGTAAGCTTCTTTTTACAATTTGGGCATTTCGTATGTTTGATCCCCCTTTTTATTGGAAGCGGCAATCGTAATATTGTTTTACATTTCCTACATTTTTTATAAATATGATCTTTATCTTTCCAATTTTTTGTTATTATTTCAAATGGTTTATTTGCTATCTTTTTTAATTTAAGATATAGTTGGTTTTCTTTTCTCCTTTGATGAATCTTTTTAGAAAATGTTCTATAAAAAATAACTACTACAAGCATAAGCTCTATTAAAAATATCCAATTTTGTCTTAAAAATAAGTTCAGTATAAAACATAACACATATAAGAGTAAGAAAAAACGATTTAAATTGTCTGTTCCATATCTTCCATACATAAATCTTACAATCTTATTAAAAAAATTCATATAATTCCTCCTTTAAAGTTTTACTAAGATTACACCAAGTGTTAATAAAATTGCTGCTATCAATTTTTGAATCAGCTTATTTTTATTTTTCAAAACTAGAAATTCTATCATTGCATTTACAATAGAAGTCAAAGTAAAAATAGGCGCTACAATGGCAATATCTCCTAATTGATATGCTTTTACTGAAGATATTAGCATTAAACACCATGAAAATGCAGCAATTAAAAATTCTTTTTTATGATACATGTTAAATTCATTTTTTAAATCTATAATTTTATATTTTCCAAATACTTTAATAAGAAAAGCTGGAATAGAAACCGTTATAATTGTATAAAATGCTAGGTTAAATTGTTCGGAAATATTGACGTTAATAAGCATTGCAATTGCAAATAAAAAGTTAGATATAATAGACATAATGAAATACTTATTAAATTTTAATTTTCCTTTTTCAAAAGCTAATAAGAGATTCGCAAAAATTATGATGATTGCTCCTAAAACTCTAGTAAAAATCAATTTTTCTTTTAAAAATAAAATTCCAAAAAAAATCATAAAAACGGTAGAAAGCTGTTTTAATACACTAAAAGTAGAAGGATCTAGTCCATATCTTGCTTCAATATTGAGCCTATCTGTAATTGCATACAAAAAAGTAGCAATAAGTAATATAATATAAATATTAAAATCATTTGGTAATGTAAATTTAAAAAAGGGAATAAATAAAAGGGCAAAAAGGGCAGTGAAAAATTCTAGTAAAATCGTTAATGCTCCAGCACTCTTCATATTCCTATTGGCAGCTTTAAATACTTGAGCAAATAAAACTGCCGAAATTAAATAAATGATTACCCATGTTTCCCACAAATCAAATAAACTCATATTATCACCATAATACTATTTTATAGCGAAAAGAAAAGAATGTAAAGTTACATTCTTTTAAACTTCTTTACTAAATATAATAGAAACAATTCCACATAGCATTCCACCGACTGGAAAAACGAGCCAATTTAGTTTCCATAAGTTAAAAACAAATCCTAAAATAAAATATACAATTGTTGCAATAATCATAATAATTGCACTTATTTTCCCAATGATTTCATCATTTTCATCGGTTTTATGAGATTCTTTATATAATGTCATCTCGTATTTGGATTTTTGAATTCCAACATTTATGATGAATGGTACTGAAAAAGTGATAAATATCATAAGTACAACAACAGGAACTAAACTTTCTTCATCACAAATTTGAAAACCATATAAAGATAATAATGTAATTACACCAATTAATATAATACTAACTGTAGTTGCTATTACAATAGAAAATTTATGATTATAAGCCACTTTCTCAGTTTCAGAATAAAAATTGGAAATGTTCTTATATTTCTTTTGAATTTCATCCATTCTAATTCCTAATATAATAAAAATAGGAACAGCTACTACAACAAAAAGCAATAATACAATAGCGCCTATAATTACATATCTATCTGAAGATTCACTATTTGGTGCGCAAGACATAACCATTAACATCAATGTAACTCCAAACAATACTAGAAATACACCAAAAGCTATCCCTTTTGAGAATTTTGCTATAAATCTATCATATTCATGTTTTTCATTTGCTATTGAAGTGGTTATTTCTCCTTTTACCAATTCATCCATACTACACTGAAAAATTTCACAAATTGTAATTATTTTCTCAATTTCAGGATAACTACTTCCACTTTCCCATTTCGATACGGATTGCCTTGAAACATTTAACTTGTCTGCCAATTCTTCTTGCGATAAATTTTTCTGCTTTCTAATGTTTTGTAGGTTTTCTCCAAGATTCAAACACCACACCTCCTTTTCCAAAATTATTATAAAATATAGTAGACTGATTTGCCACCAACTAACAATTGCACTTATCATTTTTTGTGCAACCAAAAGTTGCCTAAAGTTTTTTAGAATATTCTCGGATATCTTCCATTGCCTCTTTCTCTGATAAATATTCGACTACAATTTGCTTGATACCATTTTCTTGTTGCTCAGCTAAAAAAGAATCAGGAAAATATAACTTTTTTAATAATATTCGTTCTAAAATATCCATCAGTTCATATTTATCAAAAGAAGACGCTATATGTAGACTTCCTTCAATAATTCGACGTTCTGGATACGCCAAAAAGGGAACTACTGAGTTTCTAAAAGTATGGTGAATAAAATTATTCCTATATGCATATAAAAAATTTATTAAATCTGTTCTTGTAATCCTTTGATGAGCATAAAAGTAAGTGAAGAAATCAAACAATTCTAGCCATTCTTCACAAAATCCATAACCTCCACCAGACTGTTTTAAATCTACCTTCTCTATAAAATGTTCTCCTTCGTGCTTTTCTATATGACGAATTGCATTATTTCTAATTAATTTCATAAATAACGGAGAGACAACGAACTCAATACTTACTTGTCTTTCATCAATAGGAGTTCTTTCCACCTTTTGAAGAATTGCTTGAAATTGTTCTGGAATCACTATATTGGACTTTTTTAAAGATAATTTAGTTCCTTTTAATAATTCATTATTAATCAATTGTCGAAGCCTTTTCGCAGTATAAAATTGATGATGCTTAAATGTCTTAGAAAAATAGGTATAATTTGTTGCTCCTTTCAAAAAGTTTTGACTAGAGAAGTCAAAATGACTATAAGAATTCGTTCCTTCAAAGCGATAAAACTTTGGCAATTCAGAGCATTGCAAATAAAATTTTTTGATCACAATTATCTCCCCTTTTTTAACTATACTATACTAAAATATATATTTTTTCAAGATCATTTACCATATTCATAATGGAAATTTAAGATCAATAAAAAAAGCTCAAGCTTTTGAACTTAATATCCTTTTACACCTTCTAATGATTCATCATTTTCTATATAATCATTTACTAAAATGTGTCTATACCTTTCTTTGGAGTCTCTGATGTAAATATCTTTAATTCCAGCATTAATAATCATTCTTTTACATAGGGCACATGGGTTAGAATTTTCTACATAACTTCCATCTTTATAATTCTTACCACACAAAAATAGTGTTGCTCCTATCATTTTACTTCTTTCAGCACTTATGATTGCATTTTGTTCGGCATGAACACTGCGACATAGTTCATACCGTTCTCCTCTTGGAACTTCTAATTTTTCTCTTACGCAAACTTGCATTTCGCAACAATTCTTTCTTCCTCTTGGAGCACCTACATATCCAGTGGATACAACTTCATCATTTTTAATAATAACTGCACCGTAGTTTCTTCTGATACAAGTCCCTCTTTCTAATGCTACTTCTGCCATATCCAGATAATAATTAATTTTATCAATTCTTTCCATCATTACACATCCTTACTTCCTAAATACATTATAACATAAAAATTTTATTTTTAAGCATTTCTTCTTTTGATTATATCATTTTTTTGTATTTTTCCAATTAGCATTGTACTATTAGAATCATGTTCTATAAAGTTTTTGTTTACTTTTGTTTCATCATAATTCGCATAACAATATTTACAAAAATGTTTACAAGTATTATAAACTCCAATATCAACCATTTCTACACAATTACATTTTTTGCCTTTTCTTGCTTTCCATCTTTTATATGTTTTTTTAGTTAGCTCAAAAGCAAGTTCATGACTTAAGCATTCTCCCTTTTTAAAACCATATTCCATCAGATTATTTTCTTCAAAACAAGTTTGGACAGTCATGCCATATGTTTGAGCACTCTCACTAAAAGAGATTCCAATTTCCTTATAATCCGCTTCTGTAAATGGTTTTATATTTAATATATTATTATTTTTTCTTACATTCTTATAATCATCTACAAAAGAAACAATAATTGTTTTTACATATCCGCTTAATAAAAAACACATATGATGAAAAGCTTTTTTATGATATTCTAAATTGTATGTAGTATTTAAAAATATTGGATCATAACGCACAACTATATTGTTAACTCCAACAATATTAGATACTTTTTTAATGGCCTCAATTATTTTCCCTTTAGGTGGTACATTTGGTTCAATGTCTTTTCTGTAAGGAGTCAACGTTATATGGAATAAGATTGGCTTTTGAATTATTGACAAATGTTTTATTATTGGGATTGGATTTTTTGTACAAAAAAGAATAGCATCCACATCTTCAAAATGAATTCTACTTACCATTGTACCAGAAAAAGGATTTCTAACATCTAGAAAGCCTTCTTGGTATCGTTTCATAAACCAATCTGTATAAAAAGCTACAATATCAGTTCTTCCACTCACATTTAAAATCATGCATTCCTCCTATAGAAAAAGAAAGAATATTAGTCTTCCTTTTTTGTTTTCTTTTGTTTTTTAAGCTGAATCATTATATAATCCAATTTTTCTTCTACTCTTTTGTTATAAATATAATTTACAATTAAAATAATACTTGTTTCAATTATTATAAATACTAAATTCCATAAAATAATAGAAGTTGTTTCCATATTTTCTCCACTTGCAGTATCATAAGTCTCTCCGCTTACATTACTTCCACCACTTGGATCTATATACCCCTCGCTACTTGCATTTTTCATAGCTTCTTCTATTATATTATTTTTGTTTTTCTTCTCATATTCATCCATGATAGCTTTTTTTATTTTTTCATCATATATATTTGCATATCCTGGAAAGTATTGATCACCTATAACAATAAATGGAACACCCTCTACTTCTACTTTCAAGACTTTAGAAAAACCGTTTAGTAATGGGGTATTATCTACATCTTGCCATACTTCATAAGATACAACCTTAAAATACTTCCCATATTCTGGCACAATACTGTTAAGGAATGTTAAAAAACTCCGGCAATATCCACAACCATTTCCTCGAAATAAATATATGATTGCTTGATCTTCCGTTTCAGTATATCCTGATAAATCATGCTCAATTCCTTCTTCTGTTAATATCTCTTCCAAATTTTTAGAATGATATAAATTTTCTTCTGCTTTTACTTGCCATGGAAATAATGCTACCATTGCTATCAATAAAATTAAAATTTTCTTTTTCATAAACTCACTCCATAAAAATTATAATTGTTTATTTTATAAAAGTCAAAGGATTTAAAAAAGGTTCACAATTTTTTCAGGAAAAAGTCGTAAAAAAAGTATGAATACTATTTATAGAAATTTAAAAAAAACTAGATATTTATCTAGTTTTTATTCTCATGGTAGCGACGGGGAGATTCGAACTCTCGACCTACTGGGTATGAACCAGTTGCTCTAGCCAACTGAGCTACATCGCCATTTGGAACAATATAATAATATCATATTTATTTTGGTTTGACAATACCTTATTATTCCTTTTTTAATTTTATCTATTTGAAATATACTTTAATAAATACTCTCCAATTGGATCGCTATCAAATTTTACAAACCGATTTTCTCTTAGCAAGCAAGTTGTATTTTGAGTTTGATGATCCACTTTTTCTAATTCTTCTAAATAAAAATCACAGATTACAAATTTTCCTTTTGGAGTTTCTTTGACTGCTAAAAAACGCATATTCGTAACAATCAACTGAATTTCTATTTTTTCATTATTAGATTCTATCCAAGCTTGTGTATCAATAACCTCTATTGTCTCATTGTCTTTAAACTCTAGCATTTAATATCACCTTTCTAAGTATAACATGAAGTCACTCGAAAAACAACTGAAATAATTTTGCCATTATAACTTCTATGAAAGGAGCTCGATAAATAAATTTCGATTTTTTACTGTCAATTGCTTCACATATTTTATTACTAATAGATGTTAAATTCTTTTTAGAAAGCCTCAATAACATTTGATCTTGCTTATGAAGCAATTCTATAATCTTATTAAAATAACTTTCTGTTTCCACTTCAGGATATTTATTTTCTAACATAATTCTATTAAAACCAGTCTTGTATAATCCAGGTTCTATTAAAGTAACAATAATAGGAAGTTTTGTCTCTAAGAGTTCTAGCTTCAAGCATTCTGCCCATTTAATAAGGCTTGCTTTTGTTGAACAATAACTTCCTAAGAAAGGTACTGGCAAAATTCCAGCCAAAGATGCCATCAAAATGATCTTTCCATTTTTTCTTTCTATCATTTTTTTTAAAATATATTGTAGAAGTTCTAAATTTGCAAACACATTTGTTTCATAGTTTTCCCTGACTCTATTTATATCCATGTTCATAACACTTCCACCCATTCCAATTGCTGCATTTGCTATATAAATATCAATATCTAATAAGTCTAATTGTTTGTAATCATTTTTATTTTTAATGTCTAATTTTAAACAGGTTACATGTAATTTCTCTTGGTACTTTTTTTGAATTCGCTCTAACTCTTTTTCTGTATGAACAGATGCATAAATATGATAGTTTTTATTTAGTAATTGTTCTATTACTTGATGCATAATTCCACTTCTTGCACCTGTTATTAAAATTGTTTTCATAAAAAATCACCAGTATTATTATTTACCAGTGTTCTTATTATTATAACATTCTATTACATTTTTTAGTAACATAGTAACTGTCATTGGGCCAACTCCACCTGGTACAGGTGTAATATAAGATGCCTTTTTTTCTACCTTATCAAAGTCAACATCTCCATATAGTTTCCCATCTTCTCTTGTAATTCCCACATCAACAATAATTACTCCTTCTTTTACCATATCAGCAGTAATCAAATGTTTCTTTCCAACAGCTACAATCAAAATATCAGCTAATTTTGTAAGTTCTTTCAAATTCTCTGTTTTAGAATGACAAACTGTAACTGTAGCATCTTTTTTTAAAAACAGTTGTACCAATGGTTTTCCTACTAAGTTGCTTCTTCCAACTACAACTACATGCTTTCCTGCTACTTCAATTTCTTTTCTTTTTAATAATTCTATAACTGCTTGTGGCGTACATGGAACAAAACATTTTCTGTTGTTATAAAACCTAGCTATGCTTTTATCTGTTAATCCATCCACATCTTTTGATACCTCAATTGCATTAATAATTTTTTTTGTACTCATTCCACTTGGAAGTGGTAATTGAACAATAATTCCGTCAATATATTCATCATTATTCAGTTCTACAATTTTATTGACAATTTCTCTTTCACTTGTATCAAAAGCATATTGAAATAGTCTAAAGTTCATTCCTATTTCATTCGCCGCTTTCGCTTTTCCTTTGATATAAGCATTACTAGCTGGGTCTTCTCCAATTTGTATTACTGCTAAGCTTGGCTTGATCATACATGTTTTTACTTTGGAAGCAAGTTCTTCTTTAATTTGCTTGCTTATTTCTTTTCCGTCTATTATTTGACTCATAAAATCACCTCTATGTGCTTTATCTTTCTTATCATTATTATATCATTAATAAAAGTGAAAAAAAATATTTTTTAACATGTTTTACATTCGAAGTGTAAAAAAAAGCATCTTTTTGATGCTCTTTATTAATAATTTGTGGCTCTTAATTCAAAATATGCTTGTGGATGAGCACAAATTGGACAAACCTCTGGAGCTTTTTCTCCAAAGTGAACGTGCCCGCAGTTACGACATACCCACATTGTTTTTGTTTCTTTTTCAAACACTTTTCCTTCTTTGATATTAGCTAGTAATGCTTTATATCTTTCTTCATGTTCCTTTTCAATTTTAGCTACTCCTTCAAAAAGGAATGCGATTTTTTCAAATCCTTCTTCACGAGCTATTTTAGCGAATTCTGCATACATTTCTGTCCATTCATAGTTTTCTCCATTTGCTGCATCCTCTAAGTTTTCAATTGTTGATGGCACTTGATCTTCATGTAATAGTTTGAACCACATTTTAGCATGTTCTTTTTCATTTTTAGCAGTTTCTTCAAAAATTGCTGCAATTTGCTCATATCCTTCTTTTTTTGCTTTAGATGCATAATAAGTGTATTTGTTTCTTGCTTGGCTTTCCCCAGCAAAAGCTGCCATTAAATTTTGTTCTGTTTTTGTTCCTTTTAAGTTCATATGTTTTCCTTCTTTCTACATTCTTTACAGATTCCTGTAAGCAATAATTCTTGAGATAGTATTCTATTACCACTTTTTTCTTCTACATACTCGGCGATATTTGGTATCATTGTTTTTTCTAAATCTAAGATAATTCCACAATTCAAACATTTCATATGAGCATGCATATCCTTTTTATCATAATGTGCATTTTCATCAAGATTTGTTATTTTTCTTATATATCCTTCCTCTACCAATTGATTTAAATTACGATATACAGTTCCCAAACTAATATTTGGAATAATTTTTCTTACATCTTCATAAATCATTTCAGCTGTTGGGTGGTCATAAGAGTTTTTTATTCTTTCAAATATACATTCTCTTCTATCAGAATATTTCAAAATATCACTTCCTAAGTAGTAATGATTACTATTTCTAATTATTATTATAAGTTCCTTTTAAAAATTTGTCAACCAAAATTTTTGTGCTTTTTAGCAAAATATTTCAAAATTTATGTTATGATAAGTATGGTGATTTTATGATTGATAATATTGGAATCGACATTATTGAAAATGAAAGGATTGAAAAGCATATATCTAAAGAATTTATAAATATGGTGCTTACTAAAAATGAAAAATTATTATATTTTTCTAAAATAGGACATAAAAAACTAGAATTTTTATGTGGAAGATTCGCCTTAAAAGAGGCAATCATAAAAGCAGTCAATAAACATGAAAATCCACATTTTCAAGAAATAGAAATTTTAACAAAAAAAAATGGCGCACCTATCGCCACTTTCAAAAGTTATAAATTCATTGTTTCAATTGCTCATGAAAAACATTATACAGTTGCACAAGCTATTCTTTTAAGATAGCTTGTTTTTTATTATTTCATAAATGTTATTTTTATCTAATCTGTTCATTTCTAATACTTGACTATGCGTTCCATATCCGACTGCAAAAGTATCAGCTAATCCTATTTTTATTAATTCTACATTTAATTTATTTTCAGCAATTACATCAGCAATACTACTTCCTATTCCGCCAATCACATTGTGCTCTTCTACAGAAAATATCACCGAATTTTTTTTACATTCTTCTATTACTGATTGTTGATCAAAAGGCTTAATAGTAGAAATATTAACTACTTCAAGTGAAAAGCCTTCATCACTTAATCGTTTTGCTGCACTCAATACTTCACTTGTAATGCTCCCTGTTGTAAATATTGCTCCCTTATTTCCTTCTAGCAAAACGTTGTTTTTTCCAAGTTTAAATGTACAGTTATCCGGATAAATTTCCATTTCGTTACTCATTCCCATTCTTACATAAACTGGTCCATTTATGTCATAAGCTGTATAAATGCATTTTTCTAATTCTTTTGGAGAGCATGGAGAAAGAATGGTTAAATTAGGCAAAGCTTTCAAAGCTGCAATGTCCTCTGTAGTGTGATGTGTAACACCTAATGTTGACCAAGCAAGGCCACTCCCCATTCCTATTAATTTTACATTTTTATTTTGAATACAAACATCATTTCTTATAAATTCATAAGACCGATACGCCAAAAAAGCACTTGTTGTATACACAAAAGGAATTTTGCCACAACTGGCTAAACCTGCTGCTGCAGCTACTTTGTTATTTTCACTAATTCCAAAATTAATTATCTGATTCGGAAATTCTCTAGCAATCATTTCATCATAATCGGTTCCGCTATCTGATAAGCATGAGATAACATTCTTATCTTTTTTTAATAGTTGATATAGAGAGTTTATATAGCTTTTCTGCATGTTTGAATCTCCTCCTCACTAATCTCTAATTCTGTCATAAATGTTTTTAATTCCTTTTTATTTGGAAGTCGCCAATGCCATCTTGAATCATTTTCAATGATAGAAACACCTTTTCCTTTTATTGTATTTGCTAGAATAACAAGTGGTTTTTCTATATTATCTTCATTTTGAAATAATTGATCCAAAGCATTTACATCATGTCCATTTACTTCTTCTACCTGCCATCCAAATGAAAGAAAACGTTCTTTCCAAGAAGGAATGCTCATAATTGCTTCTAGTGAACCCATTTTTTGTATTTTATTACAATCAACAATTGCTACTAAATTATCCAATTTATAATGAGCAGCAAACATAATCGCTTCCCAAATTGCGCCTTCTTCACATTCACCATCGCCTAATAATACATATACTTTTTCTTTTTTTCCATCTAATTTTTTAGCTAGTGCCATTCCTACTCCTAATGAAAGCCCATGTCCTAAAGAACCAGTGGTTGCTTCTATTCCTGGAATATATGGGATGCAAGGCTCTCCACCTAAAACGCTTCCTGGCTTACAAAAAGAAGCTAGAAATTCTTTATCAAAAAAACCTGCTTTACAAAGAATTGTATATAATGCTAAGCTTCCATGACCTTTACTTAAAATAAAAAGATCACGACTTTCCATATTTGGATTTTTTGAATCATATTTTAAATTATGATTTATATATAAACTATATAAGATTTCTACAATGGAAAACGCAGAAGCTATATGCGCTATATTAACAGAATAACCTGTTAAAAATATTTGTCTTCGTAATTCTTTTAATTCTTGTTCCATAAATTTCTCCTATCCAAATAATGTGATTGTTTCAGAGTCAAGTCCTGAACCACCTAAATATGGCATTTCATTTAATATTTTCATATCTTCACTTGATATTTCAAAATCGAATACATCTAAATTATTTTGCATTCTCTCCACGTTTTTACTTTTAGGAAGAGGCAAAACTCCGTTTTGTAAACACCACTTAATACAAAGTTGTGCTATTGTTATTTGATATTTACTAGCAATTTCTTCTAATTTTTCAATTTTCAGCATTTTTCCTGATCCCAGAGGACTCCATGCTTCTACTACAATTCCTTTTTCTTTACAGTATTTTCTAGTTTCTTCTTGATTTTGCCCTATATGCATTTCAATTTGATTCACCATTGGTATTATAGTAGCACTCTCTAGTAATTTTTCTAATTGATTTTTCTTAAAATTACAAACACCAATTGCTTTTACATATCCTTCTTGATATAGGTATTCCATAGCTTCCCAAGTCTCTTTATTTATTTCTATCCAGTTTTCATAAATAGCTTTAGAAGCTGGCCAATGTATTAAATATAAATCTAAATATTCACAGTCTAAATTTTTGATCGTTCTTTTGCATGCCTTTATAATATTCTCATATCCTCGGTCTTCATTCCACAACTTTCCGCTTATGAAAAGTTCACTTCTAGAAATTCCAGACTTTTTTAATCCAGCTCCAATTACTTGCTCATTTCCATATGCGGATGCAGTATCAAAAAGCCGATATCCAGACTTAACTGCATTTTCAATAATTTGAATTGTTTCCTCTTTATTTTTTAATCTCCAAGTTCCATATCCTATCAAAGGAATTTTTTGACCATTTGAAAGTTTATAATACTTCATTATTCCTCCCCATTCATTATTTTAATAATCGTTTCTTTTGTTACTTTTACTTGTTGATTCCAATTTGGTAAAAGTCTATTCCAAGATTCATATTCTTTATCTTTTCTTCTATCTGGCAAATTATAATGTTCTTTTAAATATGCAATTAAAAAATCTGTATATTTATCCGCTCCAAATATATTAACATGATTTTCATTATAAAAATCTGTATCAAAATTTAATTGCATTTCATCTGAATAAAGATTGGCATCTAGAAAATCAAATCCTGCTTCTTTTACTTTTCTCTCTACATAATTAAAATTTTCTCTATGTGATTCTCTTTCTTCATAAGGAGAAACTACAAATAAAAATTTATGATTTGTCGTTTTTAAATACGCTAATAATTCATCTAGTATTTCTACAGTATCTTCTTTCATAGGCGTTTCTTTATCAGTTTCAAATTTGTGTTTCGTAATTGGAGCTACTTTTGGGACAAAATAGAAACCTTTTAGGGGATTCTGATAAATTTGGAACATCATTTTTAAGTTGTTTCTATAATCTAAATTTTCTGGTTTGCGATGATATTTTATAATATCAAAATGATATGATAAGGTATCTTCTTTTAATACGTTCCTTACATATTTTTCAATAAATTTTGCTTTTTCTATTGAAAATGGTGTTCCTGTTAGAAAGTTTCGATACGCCACTTCTGTTGGCGGCTGTTCCTTATCTCTATATTGGAATGCCCTCGCATCTATAATAATTACTTCTGGATTTTGTTTTTTTAGTACTTCCTTAATTAAGTAGATGTAAATTTCTGGTTGAATTGTACTTGCCCCGAAATCGTAAGAGGCAATTCCTTCTTTTTCATACGCCCGTAATGGTTCCCAATACACAAATCCTGCACTTCCACCTACATATACCATATCTAATGAATTCTTTTTTTCTCCATAAAAACCAGCTATATTATTAAGAGCATAATCTTCCGGCTTCATCAAATATGTAAGAATAATAAATAAAAAGCAGAAAGTAATGCTAAATATTATGGTTTTTAAAATTGGAATTATATGTTTTTTTGTATTTGTCATATTAAAAACCTCCATAAATGAAATCACTAGCGTTATATCCAGGGCCATATGCGCCATAGATTAAAATGGAAAAGATTATAATGAAAAGGATAATCCATCGAAACCATATATTTTGTTTGGAAAGCCAATTTAAAACATCTATATTTTTATATTTTAAATAATCTACTACGATTACAATAGAGCTTGCAAATAATATGACCATTGGCAATTTTGGCAACTCATAAAGTAATCCTACTCGTGGCATAATAAATATATTTTTGATAATTGTTAAACTAGAGCCCAAATTTGGGGCACAAGCAAATAACCAAATAAAACACATTAATAAAAATGTTCTAAAAGATTGAAATAAACGAAAGCTAAAACATTCTGTTTTAATTTTTAACTTTTTCGTAATTGAATTAACTTTTTCTCCAAACATTTCTCCTAGTGTTAAGTAAATCCATGGCAATATTCCAGCCGCGAAAATATATTTATAAGAAGCTCCATGCCATAATCCAATTAAAAACCATAATATGAAGATTGACAATAAAGTTGGAATTTTCTTTCCGATCTTTTTTCCAAATTTCTTTTTACAGGTTTTCCCTAAATTTTGAAACAATGACGATTTTAATAATGGATACATAATATAGTCTTTGGCCCACGCTCCAAGAGATATGTGCCATCTTCTCCAAAACTCTGACAAATTTTTTGAGAAAAATGGACTTTCAAAGTTCTCTATTAATGTAATTCCATACATTTTAGAAGCACCATTTACAATATCCATACAACCTGAAAAATCGGCATATATTTGAATTGCATAAAGCATAACTGCATTTATTATATAAAAACCAGTAAAATTATTATACTGTGTAAATACTTGCCTTACGAAAGGCGCTAATAAATCAGCAATCACTAGTTTCTTCATCAAACCATACATAATTCGGTAAAATCCTTGAAACAAGTTATTCCAATCAAATTCTTTAGGCTCAAAAAGTTCTTTTTTCATATCATTATATCTGACAAATGGTCCTGAAATCATAATCGGATAGTAGCATGAAAATAATGCATGCTTCAGTATGTTTTTTTGCGGTTCGTACGCTTCTCTATAAACATCAATTACATATCCTGTTAATGATAATGTGTAGTACGAAAGACCCAGTGGTGCCAATAAAGATACTGTTCCAAAATGGAAATTTATATGAAACAAATTTCCAAATGCATTTAAAGTAATTGGAAAAATATTAATATATTTTAATGCACACAAAATGGATAGAATCGAAAATAAAGTAACAAATAGAGTTATTTTCTTTTGCTTTTTTGTTTTACATTTATCATAAAGATAGTTTGTACCAATATAAGTTGCTAAAATCCCAAATAATAAATATAGTAATAACTTCCATTCACATGATAATAAAAAAAACAAAATACTTGCTATTAATAAAAAGGCCCATCTATATTTTCTAGGAAAAATATAATAGCAAATAACGGTTATCAATAAAAAAACCAAAAACGAAAACGATACAATTGACATATACTTCACTCCATTATTCTAAAAAACCAATTTTCATAGTTCCTCTAGAGACTTTTTCATCCATTTTATCTATAATAGTAAACTTAATTGTAATTCTAGAAAAACGATCATCTTTTTCGGTTACTTTTCCTACTACTGTTAAAGGGCATCTTGATAAAAAAACTGGCTTTACAAAATTTACTTCTACACTATGAATTAAACTTTTCTCTCCTGGTAAATAAACACCAGCTAATGTTGAAAGTGCTGAAGCAGTTAACATTCCATATACTACTTTTTCAGAATAGCCTTTTTCTCTTGCAAATTCTAAATCATTATGTAATGGATTGATATCATTAGTAATCATGAGGAATTGCTTCACCTTTCGTTCATCAAGTTCGAAAACAAAACTTTCCTCATGACCAATCTCTAATTCTTTAATGCTGAAACGATTCATTGTCTTTCTAATATAATGTCAACCATCTCACCAACATTTTTCATTGATGTTACTTCGCTCATATTAAATTTAATTCCAAAACGGTTCTCTATTGCCACTACTAAATTGATATGTTCTAAGCTATCCCAATCTTCAATATCTTCTGCTGTTGTTGTATCTGTTACATGAATACTCTCATCATCAAATACTTCTTCAAAAACTTCATCTAATGCTTTATAAATTTCTTCTCTTGTCATAATTATTCCTCCACCTTTATAAATTTATTTTTCTTTTTATAGTCATCAGTTATTTCAAACTTCCATACTGTATTTCCTTCTGGATCTTCAGATACTTTTTCAAAACCTTGTAATCCATAAAAATCTTTTACCATCCCATTTTTAGCGGTTGGATAGTAATAACCATATATTTCTTCAATTCCACGTTTTTTACATTGTTCTACCAAAGAATCCATCATTGCATATTCCATATCTCTTTTTAGAACTCTACAACTCATAATCCAAAGATCAATATCTAAACGATTTTTATTTTGCTTTCCAATTACAACAGACACAACTCCATTATCTCCAAATTTATCTTCTAATTTTCCATATAAAGTGATATGTAATTGGTCTTGCGCAGTTTCTTCTATTTCTGCTTGTGTATAACGCTTTGTTGTTAAGTTAAATTGATTGCTCTTATTTGTTAATTGAGCAATTCTTGCCATGTAAATAGAAGTAAATCCACCAATTTCAGCTTCCATGTTAAGTGATTTCAGATAATCATCATAATTGGTAAATGATTTTTGTAATTGACGCCTTTTGGCATTTTCTTTATACATTTCAGCTTTACTAAAATCATCTTTAGAAAAGTTTATAACTTCAAAAAATCCTGAGTGATCCAATACTTCGATATAGCGATATGGGACTTCCATATTTGGAGTTGATACTTCTGGTAGTTCTTGATTAATGATTGCTCGCTCTGCAGGATTATCATCTACAAAAACCAAACTGTCTGCTCCAACGTTTAATTCTTGAGAAATTTCTTTAAAATTATTCGACTTTGGATTCCAATTCGCTTTTATCGCAATAAAGTCTTCTGGCCTTAGTATGGAATCTATATGTCTTAGGCCAGCTATTGCATTACTTTCTTCATTTTTGCTATTTACATTCAAAATAATTCCCATTTTTTTATGTTCTAAAATATATTTTTGAAAATCTGTGTAAACCTGTCCTTCAGATGTTTCCTCTCCTATAGTTAAATTATCTACTCCGTCATCTCCAACAATTCCACCCCATAATGTATTATCCAAATCTAAGACAAATCCTTTTTTATTTTTCCCTAATATTGCTTTTATAATATTTGCAACTTGAAAAGATAAATTTGGTATTGCTGGAACTGCTACCGCATATTTATACATATACCAATAAAACGGGTCTCCCCACTTATCTAACCCATATTGAGCTGACTGATAATTAATATCATTGATAAAAAAGTTTTGATTCGTTTCGGCATATTCTGCAAATTTCAAATTTAATTTTGTTATAAAATTGATTTTCCCATGAATATCAGTCGCATCTTTGTTCCCAAACAAACGATAAGTAGGAAAATCAAAATTATTTTGAATAATAGAACAATGATATTTTTCAAATAACCGTTCCCACATTTCTTTAAAACGCTCATATTCGCTTTCTAAAATGGCATTTACTTCTGATTCTGAATCCGTAATTTCAGGATATCGAATAATATTTCGATTTGTTGTATGAATAAAAATAATATCAGGATGAAATTCTTCTAATTCTAGATTTTCAAACATTGCATCTTCATAGTATTTATTATATTCTGATTCATAAAAAGAGGCCTTTATTCCATAATTTAATAAAAACAATTCCAAAACTAATTTTATATCATTTGTAGTAGAACCACCTAAAATAGCAATTTTCTTTTCTATAAATTGTCTTTCATTTGCTAATAATTCTTTTTTTAAAGACTTTTTTTTCTTTAAAATATAGTCATTATCAAATGGGTATTCTAATTCTCTCATTTCGCACCTCCTATTTTTATACCTAAACTCATTATAACACAAAATATGGCTGTCAACCTATATATTTAAAAACTTTTTTCTAAGAAAATAGATGTAGGTGATTCTTATGAAAACGAAAATGTATGTTCATAATGATGAATATTATTATTCTATCATCAGAAAAAACATTAAGTATTATCGTCTAAGACAGCATTTGACACAACAGGATTTAGCTGACATGACAGACTTATCTAGAGAATATATTTGTGATATTGAAAATGAACATCGCAATAAGCATTTAACCATAGCTGTTTTGGGAAGAATTGCAGATGCATTAAATATTAATATTACCGAGTTATTTAAATAATATAAGCTATCATAAGGAATTTTGTTTTCTTTCAAAATGTATGTTATAATGAGAAATAGTAAAAATACACTAGATTGGAGAATTTTGTGAAAGAAAAAAATAACAATATCTTTAATTTGGTTTGCTTCTTTAATTATAATTATATTTTGCCACATTTATCAACAGTTGGATATTTCTTTTTATTATTGGCTTACTATAGGAGTACAAATCTTCTTTTTTATTTCAGGATATTTATATGGACAAAAAGAAATAAAAGACTGGAAACAGTTTTACAAGCAAAGACTAATAAAAACATTATTGCCACTTAGCATTTTAGTGTTAATCATAACTTGTGTAGATTATTTCTTATATAATATTAAATATTCTAAATTATTCATTTTAGCTAATGTTGGATTTATGTCAAGAATTTAGACGCGAAAAACTTTAGTAATTGAAAATTAAACAACTGCTAGACTAGAAATATAATTGTTGTATTTTTGATTAGGAGTAATGTACCCCCAATGTACTGTGGATGCGTTTATTATTATACCAACTCTCTATAAACTCAAATATTACTAGCTTAGCTTCTTCAAATGTTTGATACGTATTTACATTTACTTCTTCTTTCTTTAATATTGCATTGGAGATCTCCATACACGCATTATCATAAGGATATCCTTTTTTACTATATGAATGTTTGATTGAAAGGGTGGATAATAGATTCTCATAATTGTTTGATGTATATTGACTCCCACGATCTGAGTGGAATATTCCATCCTTTTCTAAGCCACGATTCACTAAAGCCTTATTAAATGCCTTAATCACTAATTCATCTGTCATAGATATCCCATAACTCCATCCAACTACTTTCAAATCAAACAAATCCATTACTATCGCTAAATATGTCCATCCAGTTTCTGTCGTATAAATATAAGTAATATCCCCAACCCATTTTTGTCCTGGCTTAGAAGCGAAAAAGTTTTGTTCCAATAGGTTAGGATATTCCTTAGTTTCATCTGTTTTTGACTTACCTGAATGATTAAATTTTTTAACTGTTATGCTTCTAAGTCTTAATAGTTTCATTCTTCTAGCGACTTTCTTTTGACTCACTGTAATTCTTTGTTCATTTAATACTTTTGTAATCTTTGGAGAACCATACCTCTTTTTTTATTTATAAAATATGCTTTTAATTTGTTCATCTAATTGTTGATTCGCTACTGTATAACTATTTGTTATATGATTACAGTGATAGTAATACACAGAGTGATGAATATTCAAACATTTACATAATGTCCTAACATCATATTGCTCTTTGTTCTCATTTATAAATTTGACTTTATCTTTTACTTCTTTGAGAATATGGCAACTGCTTTTTTTAGGATTTCATTCTCCAATTCAACTTCATGCAGTTTCTTTTTTAATTTAATGATTTCATCATTATTAGTTACTTCACCTGTTGAAGTAACAATTGTACCATACTTCTTAATCCAATTATCTATATTTGTATAAGATATGCCATATTCTCTTGTTAAATCTACTTTTCTTTTTCCAGATTCATATAAACTCACTATTGTTTTTTTGAAATCTTCATCATAGCTTTTATGTTCCTGTTTCATAGACACTTCCTCCTTCTTGGTATTTCTAGTATACCATTACTAAAGTTTTTCGTGTCTATATATCTATACTAACACCATGTACTTGGCTTCGAGGGCTTTTGTGAAAGATTATTCTCTTTATATAACACATGGTTTGTAAGTTATATTTTAATTTGTTATGTCATTACTCCAATATTACAAATTTTATTTAAAAACAAGGGCCATTTAAAAACTTTGATCTTATTTTTATTAATTACTATCTTACTGTTTGAATTTCACGTGGTTAACATCAATCCAGCATGGATATGTAATTATGTATTAGGATATTATTTTACCAAACACTGTACTTTAAAAAAAAGAAAAAAAGAATTTCTTTATTTCAATGTTTATTTTATTTTTATGTCTATTCCCTTTTAGTATTATTTATTGGCATCATCTACCTATCAATCTTCCAAGTTTTGTTACTAGTCATATATCTATCCTTTCTGATTTTGGACGAGTATTTCTGGAAATTATGCTATATTTTGTACTTTATATTATTTTTGATAAATTCCAAATTAAATACAATTTGCTGTTAAAGCGCAATAATAAATATAGTTATTTCATTTATTTAACACATTATTTATTTATTATGCAACATATGTCTATTTTAAATATTACAAATAGTTTAATGGTTAATATTATTTTGGCTTTTAGTTGTTCTATATTAAGTGGAATAATACTTTTATACATTTATGAATATACAAAAACACTTTTCATATTTTTTTCAAAACACAAAAATAGTAGAATTTAATTTCTACTATTTTTTAGGATTATAAATTAAAGATACTATTTTAGAAAATTCATATAAAATGATATTGCTTTTATTAACAGCAAAACTTTTTCCCATTGCTTTTCCTCCTATTGTTAGGGCTGCTATCAAAGCAGTTACAAGTAAACTTACTAATAGAGCATCAACTTGTAAGGAAGAAGAAATCGTGATTGCTAAAATAGCTCCTGTTGATCCTGATATAATTCCACAGATATCTCCAATTACATCATTACAGAACGAAGATACTTTATCTGCATTCTTCTTAAATTTTACTGCCACTTTTGCTCCTCTTACTTTTCGTGCAGCCATTGAATGAAATGGGCTTTCTTCAGCGGCTGTTACTGCTACACCTACCATATCAAATAGAATCCCAATTCCAATAAATAAAACCAATATAATAATTCCTATCCAAAGATTTACTTTGGGCATTACTGTTTCAGAAAGCAATGAAAAGACAACAGATAATGTAAATGCAATAACAGATATTTTAATAATCCATGTATAATCCACTAGTTTCTTTTCTTTTTTTAATTTTTTGTTGTTTTTTAATTCATCAATATATTTTCCCATCATGCACCTCTATGTACAAAAAAAATGGCTATTTATATAGTAAACTTTACGTCTTAAGGTCAAGTAGGATTTCCCTTACTTCAAACTCTTCCGTTACCAGACGAGGGGTTCCCCATTACAGAAGTAAATATATCGTCACCGAATATATGACTTGATTGCCACTGAGTACGCACTGCAATCCTATATAAATAGACACTCTAGGAGATTTCCTCGACAACTCTGTTTATTATTAGTTCCTTTTTGCAAGTATTGTTTCATATTGCAATTCTTTTATTTGGTTGGCCAATCAAATAAAAGCCGTTCAATAATCCCCAAATACTCACTCAGGACAAGCTACACTACTCGTAACTTATCATCACATAGTAGGTTCAATCCTAAGTCGTCACTTCGCCATCAACTTTCGTGTATAGGGAAATAACAAGGTTAGGTCTCCAAGATGGTGGGTCGATTGTTCTGTATGCCATTACAGTTGCCCAGACACCTATTCCTCCCAGCACTCACCCCAAACTGGGCGTAAGAAGCAAGCACCAGAAGTTTCACAGATATGCTCTTTAGTGACTTTTTAGGGCCACCTTCATAATAAACGAAATTGACTAGAATAATGTGCCATTTCAATTTACATTTCAACATTTTATCATATTTAAAATTAAATGTCAAATTGCAAAAATCAGTATATTATATGCTTAGTTTTAATATTTATTTCTTTTCTTTAAATGGAAATAATAATAAAGCTAAATATGTAATTGGTATCCCTATAATAGCTGCTATGATATAAGCTATTAATTTATACCAATGTAATAAATCAATAATAATATATACACAAATTAATTGAATCACAAAATTCGGAATATAAGAAATACAGAATTTTATAAATTTTGAAAATGTAAGTTTCTTATCATGAAATGTTATAAAGCTATTTAATAAATAAGAAATTGTTAAACTAGTAATATATCCTACTATGAATGCTATAGTAGCATTCTCTATAAATAATGAATATAAAAATGAAAACAATACTCCATTAAAGGTATTTAAACACCCTACAAATACAAAACGTATAAATTTTGGTGTAAAAAAAGTATGTTTTATTTTTTCTAATTTTGTTTCTTTATAATCATAGTAAGGAACAATAGTATCTTTTTTTACTTTAAAACCTTGATTGGATAATTCAATCATTGGTAAGTCTACATGACTATCTGTATACATTTCTTCTACTTCTATTTTAGGATACTTTTCTTTCAATCTTTTTACTTTTTCTTCTCCATGACAATTAGAAGATAAGAATTTTCCAGATTTCATGTCTACTTCAGAAGCTATCAAATCTTTTACCTTTAATCTTTGACAAGGAACTTTTAAAAGAAATTCGGGAGATGCTGAAATAATGATGTCATTAGAATGATCTTTTTCTAAATACCACTTTTTCATTTTGGCATAATGTTTATCCCAGAATTCTTTTATTAGTTCTTCTATATGATCAAAGTCTTTTAAGAAACAAAATAATACTTCTTTCATTTCTGTTTTGGTTTTCAGTCCTAAAATATAGAGTCCAAAAAACCAAAGCTGTTTGATCCAATATTTACAAATACTTTTTTGCTTTTTGAAACAAAATTTGTAAAAATCGACTGATGAATCTCCATCATAAATGGTTCCATCAAAATCATAAGCAATTATTTTCATACTGCCTCCTATTTAGAAAATTTTTCTATAATTGCATCAGCAATTCGTTTACTTGCTTTTCCATCTCCATATGGATTACTTGCCTTGCTCATTTGTTCATAAACTGCTTTATCTGTAAGTAACGTTTTGGTTTCTTGATAAATTACTTCTTCATCTGTTCCAACCAATTTTAACGTTCCCGCTTTAATCCCTTCTGGTCTTTCAGTGGTATCTCTTAATACTAATACTGGTTTTCCTAATGATGGAGCCTCTTCTTGAATTCCACCACTATCTGTTAAAATAATATAAGATTTATTGATAAAGTTATGGAAATCAACAACTTCTAATGGTTCTATTAATTTCACTCTATCACAATCTTTTAATACATCATTAGCAACTTCTCGAACTCTTGGATTCATATGAATTGGATAAACAACTTTAATATCAGGAAATTCATCTACAATTCTTTTGACTGCTCTAAAAATATGATACATTGGTTCTCCTAGATTTTCTCTTCTATGAGCAGTTAATAAAATCATTCTACTATCGTCTACCCAATCAAATACTTCATGATAGTAATCTTCTTTTACTGTCGTTGCCATTGCATCAATTGCTGTATTTCCAGTGATATAAATGATTTCTTTTTTCTTTCCTTCATTTAATAGATTTTCTGAACTCATTTCTGTTGGAGAAAAATGCATATCTGCCATACATCCTACCATTTGACGGTTCATTTCTTCTGGGTACGGAGAATATTTATCCCAAGTTCGAAGTCCTGCTTCTACATGCCCAATCGCAACTTGATTGTAAAAAGCAGCTAGTGCTCCTGCAAATGTAGTTGTTGTATCACCATGTACAAGTACAATATCTGGTTTTACTTCCTTAATCACTTCTTCTAATCCAGTTAATGCTCTAGTAGTGACTTCTCCTAAAGTTTGTCCTTGTTTCATAATGTTCAAATCATAGTCTGGTTTGATATCAAATGCTTCTAAAACCTGATCTAACATTTCTCGATGTTGTGCGGTTACACAAACAATTGTCTCGATTTCTTTTCTTGTTTTTAATTCTTTTACTAATGGTGCCATTTTGATTGCCTCTGGTCTAGTTCCAAATACAGTCATTACTTTTATCATTACTACATCTCCTTAATAATCATTACTTTCATAGTTCAAGTATACCATATTTTTTTATAATTTACCATTGATACTAGTATTATAGAAAAAAGCAAATAGTTTTTCTATTCGCTCTTCATTCCAATTTAATCGTCTAAATATCTTACTCTTATATATTAAAGAATTGAGATTCACTATTCATATTACTTACTTTTCTTCATCTTTTTTACTTTAAATATAAATTTCACATTGCTATTATAGAATCTTTTAATTCTTTTTGGCTCTTTTGCCAATCTATATAGCCATTCTAATCCTAATTTTTGAAATATTTTTGGAGCTCTTTTTTTAGTACCACTAATAACATCTAATGATCCTCCTACTCCTACAAATATTCCCTTTTCAAAGTCGTTTAAATGTTTGTAGATTAATTTTTCTTGGGCTGGTATTCCTAGTGCTACTAATACGATATCTGGATTTGTTTTTTTGATTTCTTCAAAATCTTTGTCTTTATCTTTTCCATATCCATTTACTGCTCCAAGTATTTTTAAATTTGGATAATCAGTTTTGATTTTCTCAACTGTTTTTTCTTTTACTTCTTCACTTGCTCCTAATAAATAAATTGTCTTCTGCTGTTTATTTCCTTCTTTTAATAGACTCCAAGCAATTTCAATTCCAGGTATTCTTTCCTTTACTTTATATCCTAACATATTAGCGCCTTTTACAATACCAATTCCGTCTGGAACAATTGTTACTTCTGCATCCAATAAAATTTGACTTACTTCTTGGTCATTTGCTCCAATCATAAATGTTTCTGGATTTGCTGTTACAACAAACATTTTCTGATTTTTTTCTAGATTCTTTTTCAATATTTTTTCAAATTCTTGATAGGAATCACTATATAATCTATCAAAATACTTTTTCATAATAATCCTCCATTACAAGATTAACAAAGAGTTTTAATTTTACTTATTCTTTTTTGCAAATTGATAAGCTGATTTCATCATTTCTTCCAATCCCAATTCTGCTTTCCAACCTAGTTTTTCTTCTGCATATTTTGGATTAGCGTAACAAGTAGCAATATCCCCAGGACGTCTCTCTATAATTTTATATGGTACTTCTACATGATTTACTTTTTCAAAGGCTTCTACTAATTCTAAAACACTATACCCTTTTCCAGTACCTAAATTGTAGTAGTCTAATCCTGAATTATGAAATATTGCATCTAAACTTTTAACATGTCCTTTTGCTAAATCAACAACATGAATATAATCTCTAACTCCTGTTCCATCTGGCGTATCATAATCATTTCCAAATACTGAAAGTTCTTTTAGTTCTCCAAGTGCTACTTTTACAATATAAGGAACTAAGTTGTTTGGAATTCCATTTGGTTCTTCTCCAATTAATCCGCTTTCATGAGCACCAACTGGATTAAAGTATCTTAAAATAGCAATGTTCCAGTTTGAATCCGAGATATATAAATCTTTTAAAATTCCTTCTATATCAAGTTTTGTAGATCCATAAGGATTGGTTGTTGACAAACGACATTTCTCATCAATTGGTAATCTTTCTGGTTCTCCATAAACTGTAGCGCTTGAAGAAAATACAAAATTTTTGCACCCAAATTCTTGCATTACTTCAAGTAATGTTAATGTACTATCAATATTATTTCTATAATACATTAAAGGCTTCATTACAGATTCTCCTACTGCTTTATATCCCGCAAAATGAATAACTGCATCTATTTGATTTTCTTCAAAAATTTTTACCAATAATTGCTTATCACAAATATTTCCTTCATAAAACTGAAAATCTTTTTTTGTTATTTCTTTTATATTGTCAATTGCTTTTGGTTTTGAGTTGCTAAAGTCATCTACGACAATAATATCATATCCTGCTTGTAAAACTTCTACTGCTGTATGTGAACCTATATATCCTGCTCCACCAGTTATTAATATCTTTTTCATGTATCCTCCTTATTTAAAATCACTTTAACATTTTCTGCCAAATTTTTAATATTTCTTCTTTAGAAAACGAAGTAACCGTTTTTCTTGCATTCATTCCCATTGCTTTTCTCAATTTTTCATCATTTATTAAGGTTTCTATTTTAGATATGAAATTTTTTTCATTCCTATCTTTTATGATATATCCGTTTTGCCCATTTTTTATAATATCAGATACTCCACTTGCAGTCTCATAAGCTATACAAGGAACTCCATAACTCATTGCTTCTAATAAAACCATTGGAAGACCTTCTGTTAACGAGGCCATTAAAAATAAACTAGAATTTAACATATATTTTTCTATTTCGTTTTTATTTTTATAACCAGTTAAGAACACTTTTTCTTTTAATCGAAGTTCTTCAATCAAGTTTAATAAATTTTCATATTCTCTCCCATCACCAATAATATAAAGTTTCCAATATTCTGTATTTAATTTTGAAAATGCCCTAATAATATCATCGTTTTTCTTACCATTATCCAATCGACTAACAGTAATAACATTCTTTTTTTCCAATAAGCTTGTTTTTGTTGGAGTTTCTCCTACCATATTTGGTAATAAAATAACTTTTGTATGCTTATTTTTTATTAAAAATTGTTTATAGTCTTGTTCTAAAGTTTTGGTTAGAGCACATAAATAGTCAATATTATTATATTTTCTTTTCAAGATATTAATATATTTTTGATTATTATTATGGTAATGATGTTCTTGTGCTATTTTTATTTGATTTTTATTTCCATATCTACTTAATAAAATACTAAAGTCATATCGTGTTGATACAATATATTTGGAATTGCAGTTCATAATATTAAAAATCATAAGATACTTTTTTTTAAATAAAATAGTTACCGCTTTTATTCCTTCTTTTATCACTTTGAAATATTGATGTTTTTTTAAACTTGATACAAAAATTTCTTTGTTTGGTTCTCCATTATATAAATATTTTACAGATATTTTCTTGTCTAATTTATTAGATTGATTTTTTGATAAATTATAAAATGAAATGATTTCAACATCATAGCTATCTACTAACGCGTTTGCACTATTAATAGTTGCTGACTCAATCCCTCCATATCCCAAATGTAAAAGCAAGAAGGTAATTTTATCGCTTTTAAATTTCTTATTATCAAATTTACAAACCAAGCTTACTAATATTAAAAATAAAACTACTAAAAGAATAAATATTTCAAAAGCTCCAAATTTATTTTCAACCAGTACTCTATAAATGTCCAAACATGACAATATAAAAATAATCAATAAAACTATTTTTTTATATTTTAAAGTTACTTTTTGAAGCATTGTTTACCTCCTTTTTATTTTAAAAAGTAGTTGAATTAACCAATATTGTTTTATATTAAGCAAATGATAGATTAATTTCCTGTTTCTTGATAGTAAATACAAGTATTGATTATGTTTATAATTGCTAAAGTTGTCGTTAATATAAGAATATAACTTTTGAACTATAATCTTCTTCCTTTTTCTATTTGCTTGAGCTATTAACACTCTAACCATAGCAGATATGTAAATATGATCAATTGCTAAAAATTCTACTATTTCTCTATATTTTTTTAATTCTTTACTTTGCAATACTTGCTCAAATGCCTGAATAATTTCTAAATTTCGGTCAATATTAGAATTATTCATTGTAGAACCTTCTCTAATTAAATAATTATATAACGGTTTATTAATATATCCAATTTTTGTTGCATTTGCTACCGCCCTTAATGTAAAATCTACATCCTCATACCAAACTTTACTCCGGAATTTTAACTGATTATCAATTAATAAACTTCGTCTATAAATTTTATTCCACACTGCCATTCTACCAAAAAATGCATTTTTTTGATTATCCGAAAAGAAAATATTATCTAATTCAACTATTTTATCATTTCCTTTGACATTATAACTGCCACAAATAACAATATCTAAATTTTCAGAAGAAGCTTTTTCATACATTTCTAATAACATGTTAGACTCTATCCAATCATCACTATCTACATATGCTATGTATTCTCCTGTTGCTTGTTGTAAGCCAAAATTTCTAGCCGAACCTTGTCCACCGTTTTCTTGAATAAAAGATTTTATCTTCTTTGGATTTTTTTTTACATATTTATCTATAATACTTTGTGAATTATCTGGGCTTCCATCATTAACAATAATTATTTCAACATCTTCTAATGATTGATTTACCAATGAAGCTAAACATCGATCAATATATTCTTCTACATTATAAACTGGTACTATTATACTTATTTTCATATTTCACTCATATTATCAATCTTATAGAATCATTAATTCTATTTGACTGATTTCTTTCTATTTATATTTTTTTATTGGATACTTTCATTTTTTCAACTTTGAACTCCAATGCAATATCCATTTAGATAAACAATAATGACCATTATAATTCAATTTTGCAATTATTTTTCTATTTTTAGGAATGTTAACATAAAATGGCATTTTTTTATAATCCTTTATATGAGTTTGACAATATTTTATAAATTTTTCAATCACTTCTTTTTTTTCTCTTCCAGAATGTCTTGCAACCCTATTAATACTTGTGATTAGTATATGATGAAATATTAGAAACGAAAAAACATTTTCATCATATATATGATTGGTTTTGCTATATTCAATCAAATCATTCATAATAATCAACATATCTAAATTTTTTAATGAATTGTTATTGTTCATAGTAGACTCTTCTCTACAATTACAATGATAATATCCCTCTGATATGGTAGCTATTTTAGGATTATTTAATAAAATTTTAGTCGTAAAATTAAAGTCCTCATACCACAATTTATTTAAAAATTGAATATTTTTTATAATGTTTCTCTTAAATATTTTATTACATGCAGATGGTGTTGTTTCAT
Source organism: uncultured Mycoplasmatota bacterium (assembly GCA_947643405.1). Taxonomy (GTDB): domain Bacteria; phylum Bacillota_I; class Bacilli_A; order RF39; family UBA660; genus MGBC102946. The sequence goes on from CANRVY010000006.1 coordinate 48,391, forward strand.
ATATAAAATCATAATTTGTGCAATTATAACGTTTTTCACTACCGTTAGCATAATGATCAACCATATCACAAATAACAATATCAGCATTTTCCTTTTTTCCTAATTCATACATTTTTTCTAAGGCAGTTAACTCAAGCCAATCATCACTATCTACAAAACTAATGTATTCTCCTTTTGCTTGCTCTAAACCCAAATTTCTAGCTGAGCCCTGTCCCCCATTCTCTTTTACAAAAGATTTCACTTTTTTAGGATATTTTTTTACATATTTATCAATAATTGTTTGTGAATTATCTGGGCTTCCATCATTTACTACAATAATTTCTATTTCTTCTAAAGTTTGATTTACCAAAGATTTCAAACATTGTTCAATATATTTTTCTACATTCCATACTGGTACTATAACACTGACTTTCATCTTTTCACCTACTATTCATATTCTCTTCATATCTTTTCTTAATAAAATCTAATTCTTGATCAATGTTTACTTTTTGAGAATGAGCCAAATTATTTTGTTCATAATAGTCCTTCTTTGAATCGTAAACTTCCTTTATATTAACAACATTTTCAAACACCTCTGTTATGACTTCATACTTTTCATTTCTAATTCCAAGAACTACAGGTCTTCTAACTAGATCAGGACAACCTCCACCCATATATTCTAATGTTGCAAATTTTCTTCCTTCAAAATTTAATAATGATTGCCCTTTAAAGTGTTCAGGAATTTTTATATTTGCCAAATCTAGAATCGTTGCTGGAATATCTTTTGTAGCAAGAAAGCCATTTATTTTTCTTGGCTTTATATTTTTTTCATACACTATAAAAGGAACATTATAATTTTCTCTGTAACTACTAATAACATATTTTTCCCTTATTGGATTAAAATAATAAGAAAAGCCATGATCTGCAGTAATGATAATACTTGTATTCTCCAATATTCCTTTCTCTTCTAATTTTTCAAATATCATTTGAATAATGCTGTCACAATACAATAATGACAAATCGGAGGCGATTGTTCCACAATATTTGCGAGGAAGCTTATCCAAAAAATGATTAATTTTAATAAATTCCTGTTCAACTATAGTTTTATCTTGTGTATCATATGTAAAAAAATTTTCTGGATAATGGGCATCATCTACATGTACATATGCCATCCAAGGTGTTTTGGAATTATTATTTTTTTCAATCCAATCTAACGTCAAATCAGCTACACTTCTAAATGATCTTTGAGCTTTAAATAAATCATATTGCAATGTAATTCGCTCCATAATATCTTTATCAAATAATGAGTTTTTATAACCTGCTAAAAGGCCTTTTACTATTTCTCTATTGTTTATATTCCTAACTATTTTCTTTATAGGCAATCTAGAATTGATAAAATTATGATGAAGTTGCTCTTTTTTTATTCGTTTAAAAGTACCATAATTTTTTTTAACAAACCATTCTTTAAATTCATGGTTACCAACTTTATCTATATAAGTATGAATATCTAATTGGAACAATTTATGATTTTCACCTTCTAAAAATAATTGATTCAAGTAATCATCTGGTTGCTTATAAAACTGTTTAAGTTCTTCTTGAATTTTTTTTATTGTATCTTTTATTCCAGTGCATTGTACACAATTATTCATCATAACAGTTTTTTTATCTTTTTTAGATAATAAATCAAGCAAATTTATCCAAGCATTTAAATTATCTTCTAACATATCTTTTAACATTTGATTTTCCACTTCGGATGTATTTTTTTCTAAATAGTATTTTTGAAAATGTTTAAACCTATAATCCCAAAGATGAGAAAACGTAAATTTTTCAATATAGCTAACTTCTTTCGCCCCATAATACATATGCGAAGGATAAATACTGGGGTAATATGTTGGAAAAAAAGTTTTATAGCCATTTTTTCTAAAAATGTCTATTACTGTTTCTTTGTTTTTGAATTTTTCCATATATCCACCATCATCCAAAGTATCGGATGAGCCTAGTAAAGACATCAAGGCAGCTTCTGTATATGGGGCTTGAGAATACATATTATCTCCAGTTATTGATTTATCTCTCAAAGTATTTAAAAAAGGAGCTTTTTCCAACGAACACTCGCTATTAAATAATTGATTGTTTGTAATAGAGTCTAATACTATAAATAATACATTTTTCATTTTCTACACCTACTACTCAAATTCTACTGTTTCTTCTACTTTATTATTTATTTCATATGGAAAATCATATAAGAACTCTTTTAATTCTTTTTCAATAATTGCAATTTCTTCCTTATACTTTTTATCATGAAATAATTGAGTATTCTTAATTGATAAAGCAGGATCAAATCGATTCTTTTTTGATATATGCTCATTTTTAGAAAAATTTAAAAATTTCATAATTTCTTCTAATTTTTCATCATAATTATAAATTAAATCTTCAAAGTGAACTCTAAAAATTTTATTGGATTCCGTTTTTATTTCAGAAGTTCTCATTCGTTTATAATATTCGCAAAATTCATTAACTTCCTGTGGCATTGGAACTACAATTTGTTTTTGAGGCCAAATATATTTATTCAATATAAATACATCTCTTGGATCTCTTTCCACTACAAATACATATAAGTTATCATTAAAATAATTATCAACACGATGTAAATTAAATGGCAGTAAGAATTGATCTAAAATCACATTTTCTTTACCTTTCGATATTCGATCAATAACTTGATAAATATAATCTTTAGTTTTTTTATAAAATTCTTCATGAGTTGGCAAACAAATTTTCATTCCATCTTGATATTTTAGTACTTTTTTTAATTTAATCTTATTAAGTGTTAATATCCTAAATGGTTTTCTAATTAATAACTTTAAAAACATAGAGAAATTAACTTCTTCATGCATGTACCAATATCCAGGATAATTAAATTCAACAAGAGAATTAATATAATTATCTGTCAAGGCCATAAAGTCTTTTCCAATTATATTTTTATAGTTTCCTACCCACCAAAATTTTTTATCATAAAGCTTTTTTGCTTGTTCTCTAAAAGTTCTAATAGCTTCATCACTTCTAAAGGCATTGTTACCATGCAAAAGTTTATCTTCTAAGTCAAATATTCCATTTGGACAATGTAATAAGATATATTCATAAGATTTAAATTCATTTTGACAATCTTTAAATTCGGAAACTAAATCTGTAATCGCAGATGAACCAGAGCCCATATAACCAGCTGGAACAATTATTCTATTCATGTGATTTCCTCCTTAACAATCCGTGAACTTTACTTTGTATTAAGATAATATTATCATCCTTAATTAATAGTAATGTAGCTACATATAAAACCACGCAAACAACAATAATTACAATTATATTTAAATAAAATCCCAAGTCTATCCATTTCACTAACATTGTAATTGGAATAAAACAAATAGATAATACAAAATATAATATATTTTGTTTGGAGAAAAAGTTAGGCTTAATATCAAGCTTTTTACGTGTATATGTATATTCCAACATAATGAGCATACTTTCTGCTACTAAAGTAGTTAGCATAGCTGTTGCAGGAGTAAAAATCTTAAATGTCACCAATATTAAATTGAACATTAAATTTAAAAGCCCACATCCAAAAGAAAGTTTTAATAATTTACTTTCTTTACCGTTTGGATACATAATTAAATTTGTTAAAACTGATTCAATACTAAGTATAATTCTAAAAATACAAGCAATAGCTAAAGGAATTACACATTCCATATATTTTTCTCCAGCGTATAAATAAATAACCTCATAAGAAAGTACAAACACGCCTAAGCACATTGGTACAATGATAAATAATAAAGAAGAGACTATTTTGTTTAATGCAACTAAATAATTTTCCTTTGGCTCGTTAGCAATAATATTTGTAAGTCTTGGAATTGAAACATTAATAATTGCATATGGAATAGCCGCTAAAGTAGAAATTAAATAATAAGGAATATAATATATGGTAACAGAAACATCACTTACAAACTTTCCGAGCATTACTCTATCTAATTGTCCATATAATAGTTCTATATTCGAAATAATTAAAATCGTAAGCAACGGAAATAAATATCTTCTGATTGAAATATTTTTCAAATCAAACTTAATATATTTTTTAGCATATATAAAACTTATAATGTTATTTACAAAATTTACTAAAGAAACAATAATTGCATATATTGCAATATCTTCTGAATGTTTTAAACATAAAAATATTGCAATCAAATACATTACTTTTACAGCGATTGTTTTAAGTGTAATAAATTTATAATTTTCTAGTGCTTCATTCAGAAATTCAATATAAAATACATTCCCAACAATTTGAATCGTCATAATAATATAAAGTAATAATTTAATTCCAGATGATGTAAGAAAAGCATATAGTAAATAAATCAGTCCAACTATAAGATTAGAAATTATTGCTATTATAAACAGATTAGAAAATAACTGTGAAACTTTTTCTTTATTGTCTCTAATTTTGCTAATTTCTCGTACTCCATATGTATATAATCCAAACGAAGCAAAAATTAAAAATATTTGAAATTCAGCGTATACTGTATTATAAATACCATACAATTCTACATTTAACAATTTTACAACATAAGGTCCTACTAATAAAGGTATGACAATATTTACGAAACTTAAAATTGCTTTATAAATTGTATTTTTGAATAATGATTTTCTCATTTACTAATCACCCTGCTAATTATCTTTTTCATAAATATAGTATATCAAAAATTTATATAAATGTATAGAACAATTCCTTCTTTATTCTATGAATCACAAAAAAAGATCAAAATTAAGTTATTTACTTTTGATCTTTTTATTAAACTATATTTTCCCATATATTATAAAACTTTTGTTTTTTTTGAACTTTCAAATCGTTATAACAGATTACATTTAAATTATAATTTTGTTCACTTTTTTCTTTCATTAAAATAACTAAATTTATATTATTATATATTTTTTCTTCGATTTCAGTTAATTCATTATTTTCTAATACAATTTTCTTTTTTTCATCACAACCAAATTTATTTAATAATTGGCTGACTTCTCTATCCATTGAAATAACAAAATCATTATCAGAAATAATTTCTTTAATCATTAATATCTTAATTATGAATTTTCTCAGATGTTTTAGTATATTATTTAACTTTACATATTTCAAAAATATATTATCATTTAATTGCAAACTTTTTTCATTTTCGTCAAAGACAATAACATTTATTTGATAATTTTCGGATAATCTATTGATTAATTCTAACACTGGTTCATTTAATGTATCTACTTTAGAAGTGATTACTTTAATTATTTTCAAACTACTATCTTTTTTAAATTGATAATTAAAATATATAATGATCATCAATAAAGATAAATATATATTAGCATTTGTCTTTCTTAAAAACGCTCCAGTATATTCAGAACCAAATAAAATCAAAGCAAACGTAATACATATGGCAACAAATTCTGGATGAAAAATAAATTTTTTCTTTTTCCAAAATGTTTTAGCAAGAATAAATACAAAATATAAAATAAATAAAATATAAATTAAAAATCCTAAATAGCCATAATAATAAAATAATGCTGTCAAGTCATTTTCTAAATCCATTCCATATTGTCCAATTTGTGTATATTCAAATCCTACAATTTTTGTTAAGACATCTGAATCATGACTAATAATTCTTGCATAAGTTTTTTTTCTGAGTCGATTGTTTGACAGCATTGAATAAGAAAGCTGTTCTTTTAACTGCTCATATACCTTATCTTCGCCAAAAATATCTATTAATTCTTTATAATAATAGCTGGTTTTTAGAACTTTAATTACATCTTCTTTTGATAACGCAGAAAAATTTATTTTTTCTCCAATTTCTTTTTCTAATTCATCCAAGACAATCTTTTCATTTTCTTCAGTAGTTCCAGATACATTTTGATTTCTTTTAAAAGTTGTTGAAGAACCATAATTTAGAATCACTAATATTAATATTCCAATAGATATCAGCACTTTTCCTATCTTAATTTTAATTTCTTTTTTTTCGTTTAAAGAATTAAAAATCATAAATACTAAAACTACTAATAACGCTGCAAAGCAAGCTTTTGTTCCATTGAAAAATAATAAAAATATTATGATTATATAGGACAAAATAAAATTAATCATGCCTTTACTTTTATTAAAATAATACATAAATAATGGGCTAATCGCAACTAATATCATGCTTTGGGTATTAGCACTTGCAAACCATCCAGTAAGTCCATAGTCTGAATAAGTAGTTAAATACGATTTTGTTATTACAGAGAGAATTACACTAATAAAAATAGTTATTAAATTTACTACTAATCCTAATTTTATTTGAACTACTTTTTGAGGATATTTTTTTAAATAATCAATTAAGCAAATCGTTATTACAGGCATTTGAAATACCATGATAATATATCTCAAATCCGAAAAAGCACTTATAAAACCTACACGATAAGAATTTAATAAATGCAGTAAAACGAAAATCCCGATTGGCAACAAATTTATGAAATACTTTTTTTTGTTAGTTGATTCATACAATGTATATACAACAATAAAAATTAGCATCAAAGTTCTTGCTGCAAATGATATTATTGTAATGTTGGAATCAAAAGTAAAGAATGCAACTATATCTAAAATAGGCTGCAATAAGATAATTAATAATAACCAATAATTTTTTAATATATCAAACATTTTTTTCATGCAATCATCCCTTTTTTTACCATAAAAACTATATCACATTTATTTTGTAAATACAAGATCTCCATACACTTCTTTACACATAGAAAAAGCCCATAGGACTATTTCCATAAGCTTTTCTATTTCACATCATAAATTTTATCAATTTGTTTTAATTCATTAAATGTATCAATTTCTATAATATCTTCAAATTGACACTCTCTAATCCCTATTTTATAGTTTTCTTTTCTTTCAACTAATTGTACTTGTTCCCAATATTTTTCTCTTCCACCTGGAGATGTAAACACATCTTCAATATCTTTGCTTAGTTTCTTACCATCTGTTGTATCATAATAAGAAATCCCCACCATTTGATAACAATTAATGCCACCTATTTTTTCATTTACAATTACATCTTTTTTCACTTCTACACACCAATCATCAGTACGTTCTACTGGAATCCCTAAGAAATTACTAGAATATTCATATTTTCTAATTAATTTTGAATTTGATAATACCAAATCAGATTCTAACACATATGCATTTTCTAATAAGTCTTTTACTACATATGCTGAAGATATATTATTTGCTTCATTATATAAATTATTATCAATAAATTTAATATTTGGATATTTATGTAGTAAAACTTCAAATTGTTCTCCTAAATACCCTCTTACAATAATAATATCTTCTATTCCAGCTTCTACTACTGCGTCTAATAAAGTTTCTATCATGCGTTTTCCATGAACTTTAATAAGTGGTTTTGGTGTGTTCAATGTAAGAGGAACCAGTCTAGATCCAAATCCCGCCGCTAAGAAAATAGCACGTTTTACTCGATATGGTTCTAAATCCTCTAATCCCTTTTGAGTTATTTTTGAATCTGCATCAATTAGTTTTTCATTAACCAACTCACTAATTATTTTATTGACTAACCCAACTGACATATTGGTATCAAGAGCAATATCTCTTTGAGAATATTTTGATTTTCGGTTAGATTCAATAGCTACAAGTACTTCAAATTGCTTTTTAGTTAAATTCATTTAATTCACCTCTTCTATGTTCTACTCTATTAATAAAATAAACAATGCCTTTCATAATCAAATTAAAGAATAGTATTACTAGAGAAACAATCGCCGCTTCACCTAGCATCATTGTACCTTCATAATTGTTAATTAAGAGTGCAAGTGGCATAGTATCCACATTAAATAAAAATGTGACTGCTGATATTGTAATCATTGAATTCACAAAAAAATAGGACAACATTTCACGTATTGTTTTCTTGGTACATGGAATAATTATATCTTTTACTAATTTAAATAACGAAATATTACATGTTTTCGCTACTGCTTCAAAATTAATATTTACTTTTTGTAAAGCATTATATGCCATTAAGTATGGAGATGCAAAAAAATGAATAATATTTACTAAAACTAAAATCGCAAATGTATTATAAATAAAGCTATTCTTAAATCCAATTGTATAGGAAAGCCCTAATACAATACCTGGAATTGCAAGAGATAAGATTGCAAAAATGTGTACAATCTTAGACCCCTTTCCTTTTATTCTAGCAGTTACATATGCAGTTGAATAAGAAATTATAGTTCCTATAATTGCCACTAAAATTGATATTAACAAGGAATTAAAAATATAATTACCAATTCCATTTGCAAATACATAATTAAAATGGGTTAATGAAAAACTTTTGTCTAATGTATAGTTATTAATAAAGGCATAATATACAAAAGATCCAAGTAAAACCATTATAAACCCCAATACTAAATAAACAAATGCAGTTAATATAATATCTCTTTTTTTATTTTGAGTAACTTTATATTCTTTAGAAACTGTAGAACTTGTATAATCTTTGGTAAAGTTATCAAATAAGAAAGATACAAATGCTGGTATTAATAAAAATAAGCCAATCATTGTTCCTTTTGAAAAATCTAACAATCCTATTACTTCTTTATAAAGAAATACGGGTAATGTTAAAAATTTTCCTCCTACAGCCAATGGCACACCATAATCCGTAAAGATAAGAGTAAATACTGCGAACACCGTTGACAATAATGGTTTTTTCAAATAACACATTGTAACTTTTTTAAAAGTTTGCCATTTGTTTAACCCCAGTACTTTTGCTGTATCATACATGCTATTATCAATATAATTAAAACCATCATCTAACATTAAAAACGCTACTGGAAATGAATATAGAATAGATCCTAGAATAATTCCTGTACTACCAATAATATTAAATCCAAATTGTTTTGATATAATTCCATTTACTCCAAATAGGTTAATTAATCCTAGTCCATGAGAAATCGATGGAATTAGCATTGGTAAAGTTAACAGCACTTTTAAAATCGCTCGATACTTAATATTAGTTCTATTTAATGTAAATGCCAATAAATAAGCAATTATAATCGAGATAACTGTTGCTATTGCTGTTACAAATATCGAATTAGTTAGCGATTCCAAGAAATTTTTAGAAGTCACTAAGCTTCCAAAATTATTCCATTCTACAAGAAAAAGCATTTCTGCTAATGGATATATAACTGTGATTGCTAAAAAAAGAAGTATAAAAATTTTTGTTCCACTTTTTCTTTTCATTATAAATCAATCCCCGTACATTTTTCAATTGAAGATACTTTTTCAATTAAATGCTCTACCACAAATTTTTTTACATACTCATTTTTTGGATGATTATATACTTGATTTGGAACATCAATTTGTTCTATTTTTCCCTCATTCATGACCATTACCCTATCCGACATTGAAAATGCTTCTTCTTGATCATGAGTAATATAAATCATCGTTGTTTTAAATTTTTTTTGAAGCGCTTTAATTTCACGTCTTAACATTAAACGATTATCAGCGTCTAAAGCTGACATTGGTTCATCAAACAAAATAATGTCGGGCTTCAACACTAATGTTCTAGCAATAGCTACTCTTTGCTGCTGTCCGCCAGATAACTGATGAGGATATTTTTTTAAGTGTTCTTCCATTTTTACTGTTTTTAACATTTCTATTGCTTCTTCTTCGGCCTTCCCTTTATTTTTTATTTTTAAATTTAATGCATACATTACATTTTGAAGCACTGTCATATTAGGAAAGAGAGCATAGTTTTGAAAAACAATGCCCATTCCTCTTTTTGAAGAATCTACTTTGGTAATGTCTTCTCCATTTTTAACAATTGTCCCTGCTGTAGAAGACTCTATTCCTATTAAAATTTTTAGAAGGGTTGTCTTTCCACAACCACTTGGTCCTAAAATAGAAAGAAATTCACCTGATAAAACCTCAAAGTTAAGACCTTTTAATACGGTTTTGTTTCCATAAACTTTTGTTAATTTTTTTACTTCTAATTTATCCATTCACTTTACTCCAAGCTTCTATTAGTTTTTCTTTTGTTTCAATACTATCCACATTTTTCATATCTGCATCAATCAAATCAGTTGGATAATTTTTTACATTACTTTTTTGATTTTTTAAAATTGGATCTGGCATATAATTTTCTTTGTCATATACTCCGAAATCATTTACAAGCCATTCAAATACTTTTTTTACATTCTCTTTTTTTTCTTTTCCCTTAATGATTCCAAGAGATGTTGTATTGTAAGGAGAGCCTGTTTCTAATGATATAATTTCAAAATTATATCCTTCTGTAATTGCTTCTGCGCCTTGACTTGTCATTCCCATAGCAATAGCAATTTCTCCTTGCTTTAACAAATTTGTTGGGCCTGACCCAGAAGTTGTATATTCACGTAAATTACCCTTTAATTTTTTGAAATATTCTATTGCGTTTTCTTCCCCCATAATATTTACAGCATTTAATAAATATGCATATCCTGTTCCTGACGTTTTTGGATCTGGCATCGCAATTAAATTTTTATATTCTGGCTTTAATAAATCCTCATAAGTTTTTGGAACTTCTAAATTGTTCTTTTTAAAATAATCTTTATCAATAATTAAATTCATTGTATATTTTACCCATGTAAAATATTTATTTGATTTATTAACTCCATCTAAATAAATACTACTATCAAACTCTGATAAGTCAGCAAAATTTTCTTCTAAGTTTGCCATATGAGCGGTTTCTAAATCTAAAATGATATCTGCTTCAATTTTAGCCCCCTCATTTTTGATTTTTGCTGCACTATTTCCTGTTGCAATTGGCTGCACTTTTACATCAATATCTTTAAATTTTTCTTTTAATTGTTCTTTTAAAGCTTGATTTCGATTATCCTCCATACTTGAATAAATAACTACTGTCTCTTTTTTTGAAGAGCATCCTGTTGCTACTAGCATAAATAACGTTGTTATGATTAACAATGCTTTCTTTCTCATTAAATCCACCTCGTTTCATTGTTCAATCAATTATATTTTATATTTATTTTTGAACGTTGTCAATATATTTTTATGTTATTTTTGTTTTTTTACTACAATTTTCCCAAAAAATTAGAACAATCTTTTTATGAAGCAGTAATTAATGTCAAATTTTTTAAAAAATACTTCCTCTAGTTTCCTTATTCTATAAAATACGGTATAATGTATATTAGGTGATAATATGAATGAAAATGAGAGATTAAAAGAAAAATTAGACTTATTAAGTGCTTTAAAAGAAGACGAGGAAAGCTTAAAAAGTGAAAAAAAAGAAAGAAAGGATTCTAAGAAAAAAGAAGTCCAGAAAAAAGAACAAAAAAAGTCAAAGGGGTCTAAAGAGAAAATAAAAGCTGGACAGCAAAAGCCTCGTACTTTACTTACAGTCATCTCTTTTATTGCACTTGTATCTAGTTTAAGCTTTCTAATATATACAATCGTAAAATCTACTGATCAAGTAAATCAACCCTATTTAATTATTACAAGTACATGTTTATTACTAATTAGTTCTTTTATGGTTCTAACCGGTTTTACAACAAATCAAAAAATTCAAAAAAAATTGGAACTATTTGGTATTGTATTAATTACTCTATATACAGGATTTCAATTTCTTGTTACATCCAATATTCTTACATTGCCCACTTTAAAAACCGTTGGAGACTTTAGTAATGTTAGTATCAATGAAGTTGTAAAATGGGCTAATAAAAATAAAATAACATTAGAGCAAACTTATGAATATAGCGATTCTATAGAAAGTGATCACATTATTAGTCAAAGCATTCCTGCTAATACTTTAGTAAAAGAAATAAAATCTTTAGAAGTTGTTGTTTCTAACGGGCCAAATTACGAATCTATTGTTAGCATTCCCAATATGATTGGCTGGAATATAGATGATGTGGTTTTAAAAATTAAAGAATTGAAATTAAATCACGTAAATATAGAATATCAGTTTAATGAAACCATTGAAAAAGACATCGCTTTTGAACAAAGTAAATCTGGTGAAGTAAGAAGAAATGAAGAAATTAATATTACTTTCTCATTAGGAAATGAAGCCGATTTAAAGCCAGTCAGTTTAAAAGATTTAAATAATCTAGAAGAATTCGATGCCATTTTATGGTTAAAGCGAAACGGAATTAAATATGAAATTGCCTATGAATTTAGTAATGATATCAAAGCAGGAAACGTTATCTCTACAACCCCAGATAGTGGCACATTAATCAACCAAAAAGAAACTACTGTAAAAATTATTATTTCAAAAGGTCCAAAGATTATTGCTCCTGATTTAATGAAAATGTCATTAGATGAAATTACAGAATGGGCAATAAAAAACAAATTAGTCATTATTTATGAAAGCGAATACAATAGCGAAATTAAAGCTGGCGGAATTATTAGAATTAGTGTTAAGGAAGGAGATACATTAGAAGAAAATGCTAGAATCAATATTATTACTTCAAAAGGAACTTTAAAAATGATTTCAATTGCAGATGGTGATATTACTGCACTACGAAATTTTGCAAATGAAAATAAACTAACATTAAGTGAAGAATCAGAATTTAGTGAAACTGTAGAAAAAGGAAAATTCATTAGCATTTCTAAAAAACCAGGTGAAGAAATTAATCCAGGAGATGAATTTAAAGTCGTAATTTCTTTGGGAGCATCAATCGAATTGCCTAATTTTATTGGAATGAGTGCCAATAAAGCCCAAACAACTTGTAAAAATTTAGGAATTAACTGTAAATTATCATATGTATATAGTAGCAAAACAAAGGGAAATGTATTTAATCAAAGTATGGGTGCTGGTTCCAAAGTAATTGGTGATACTACAATTGTTTTAACAATTAGTAACGGGCCAAGACCAAGCGGAGGTTCTTCTAGTGGCAACCAGTCTGGTGGGAATTCGGGTTCTAGTAATGTCCCTGAACCTGTATGTGAAAGCTATACACTACATTTAATAGCCGGGCAAAGCGTTTCACAAACAAAAACAATGATTCAAAATGCAAACCCAAAGGGAAAGTTTAATTTTATATCATTTAATCCTGGCGGATATGGAACAAATGGCGCATTAAGAGGAGATATGTTTACTACTTATCAAAATACGGTACATACATCTTGTGAGACAATTACAATTTATATTGTTGATTTAAATGTTTAAGAAGCTATTGCTTCTTTTTTTATAATTCTTGAATTCGATATTAAAATATATAGAAACCGATCTTAGAAGCTATCAATATATGTTTGCACAAAAAAATAAGTTATTTATTTCACTTATTGAACGACCTTTCATTAAATTCTTCACTTTTTTGCAACAAAAAATACGATATAAATCGTATTTTCTTTATTGTAATTTCAACCGCACCAATTTAATCATAATTTAATTCTACC
>CANRVY010000007.1 GCA_947643405.1 uncultured Mycoplasmatota bacterium
AACCTTACAAAGTTGTAAGGTTTTTGTAAGATAAAAAGAATGACAAAAAGAATATTTTGTTTTATGATGAATGGGAAAGGAGATATATTATGGAACCAATTTTAAAAATTGACAAAATTGAAAAATATTATGGTAGTAGGTCATCTCTTACCAAAGCAATTGATAATTTGTCTTTCACTGTAGAAAAGAAAGAATTTGTCGCTATTATGGGGGCAAGTGGAAGTGGGAAAACAACACTTCTCAATTGTATTTCGACAATAGACCGAGTAACCAGTGGGCATATTTATGTAGGAGGAGTTGATATTACAAAATTAAAAGGTTCTGCTTTGAATCAATTTAGAAGAGAAGAATTAGGATTTATTTTTCAAGATTTTAATCTATTAGATACCTTAACAGCTTATGAAAATATTGCGCTAGCACTTTCCATTCAAAATATAAAAGCAGCTGACATTGATGCGCGGATCAAAAAAGTAGCCGAAGAACTAGATATAAAAAATGTTTTAAATAAATATCCGTATCAAATGAGTGGAGGCCAAAAACAACGAGTAGCATCTGCTAGAGCAATTATTACAAACCCGAAACTTATTTTGGCTGATGAACCAACAGGAGCATTGGATTCAAAATCTTCAAAAATGTTATTAGAAAGACTAAATCACTTAAATGATGCATTAGATGCAACCATTTTAATGGTTACACATGATGCCTTTACAGCCAGTTATGCGAAAAGAGTAATCTTTATTAAAGATGGAAAAATTTTTAACGAATTTGAAAGAGGAAACGATTCTAGAAAAGAATTTTTTGATAAAATTATTGATGTAGTAACACTTCTTGGAGGGGACTTAAACGATGCTCTTTAAATTATCTCTTAAAAATATCAAGAAAAGTTTTAAAGATTATGCCATCTATTTCTTTACACTTATTTTGGGCGTTGCCATCTTTTATGTATTTAATGCAATCGATAGTCAAACCGTATTATTAGATGTAACAAGAGATACAAGAGAACTCATTAAACTAATGACGAATATGTTATCTGGAGTCAGTGTTTTTGTATCCCTTATTCTAGGATTTTTAATTATTTATGCTTCTCGATTTTTAATGAAACGAAGAAACAAAGAATTTGGAATTTATTTAACTCTGGGAATGAGTAAACGAAAAATTTCCATGATTTTATTTTTTGAAACGTTTATCATTGGATTACTTTCCTTGATTGTAGGACTTGGAGTGGGGGTTTTGATTTCTCAATTTATGAGTTTGTTAGTAGCCAATATGTTTGAAGCAGATTTAACAGAATTCGCATTTACATTTTCAAGTAGTGCTTGTATTAAAACATTGATTTATTTTGGTATTATGTATGTTCTTGTTATGATATTTAATACAATTAATGTAAGTAAATGTAAGCTCATTGATTTATTACATGGAAGTAAAAAAAGTGAACAAGTAAAACTGAAAAATCCTCTTTTTTGTACGCTTCTATTTATCATAAGCGCTTGTATATTAGGGTATGCATATTATTTGGTAACTGGTGGATTTGAAACAATGGCAAATGCAACAGATATATTTTTGCCAATTATTTTAGGAACAATCTCTACATTTCTTATATTTTGGTCTTTATCAGGTTTGTTACTAACAATTATAACAAGAGTTAAAAAGTTTTATTATAAAGCACTAAATAGTTTTACACTAAGGCAAATCAGTAGCAAAATTAATACCACTGTATTTTCCATGTCCGTTATTTGCTTGATGCTATTTATTACCATTTGTGTATTATCTTCAGCATTATCAATAAAAAATTCTATGACAGCTAATTTAAAAACGCTAGTTCCCGTTGATGTTCAGTTTACGAAAACACGTTATTTGAATGAAGAAGCAAATACAACAGCAGATTCTAATATTCCCTTGCATGAAACATTAAAGCTTTTAGAGTTTGACATGGAAACGAATTTAAAAGATGTTATAGAAATTGATATTTATGACCTTGGTTTAAATTTTAAAGATACCTTAGGAAATTATTATGAGGAAGTGTATCGGAAATATCCATTTATGAATTATGATGTCAAAGAAGACTTTATAAAACTCAGTGATTATAATCGTTTGGCCCGTCTTTATGGCTTGGAAGAATATACTTTAGAAGAACATGAATATATTGTTGTTGCAGATTATAAAGAATTGGTAACAATTCGAAATGAAGCTGTAAAAAGAAATATTCCACTTGTAATACAAGATGAAAAATATTATCCAAAATATGAGACGTGCAAAAATGGCTTTCTATTTATGAATAGTACACATTCTAATTCAGGCTTCTTTATTGTTCCAGATCGTGCTTTAGAGGGACAAAAAATATCAATTAGTATGTTGAATGCCAATTATAAAGCCAATGATGATTTAGAAAAAAAGGAAATTGAAGAACGGATTACAGTTCAACTAGAAAATCATCCATATATAAAAGAGACAACTTTAAAAACGTATACAAAAATACAATTATATGAAACGAGTGTTGGTTTGGGGCAATGGTAACTTTTATAGGACTTTATTTAGGTATTATATTTTTAATGAGTAGTGCAGCTATATTGGCATTAAAAGAGTTATCTGAAAGTACAGATAACAAAGAACGCTTTAGAATGTTACGAAAAATAGGAGCCGATGAAAAAATGCTTCATCAAGCATTGTTTAGACAAATTGGAATTTTCTTCTTATTTCCATTAATTATTGCGATTATCCATTCTATATTTGGCATTTTATTTTGTAATCGCCTTTTATCAGTATTTGGAAATGAAGAACTATTACCATCTATTATCATGACTGCTACTTTTATAGTTGCTATCTATGGAGGATATTTTTTACTGACTTATTTCTGTAGTAAAAATATTATTAGAGAAAAGATATGATGATGCGTTTTGATGATATTGCTAGAATGATAGAAGATTTTTGGCTTCCTGTTTTAAGCCCTCTTGTACTTTTATTCTTATTATTTTTAGTAATTGCAGAATTTAGAAAGAAAAGGAAGTGAGAAAAGTGATAAGTATGAAGGAAAAATTACCCGTTATTATTGGAACTATTTTATTTATTATTCTTTGTGGGTGTGTATTTTTCTATATGGAAAGTTATGATAAGATTTATTATACTAGAATTGATAATACAAAAATTGAAAAATTATCAGCAAATGAGTATGAATATAAATTAGTTACTTATGATAAGAATGGAAAGAAAAAAGAATTGACTTTTAAAACGAGTAGGGAACTAAGAGAAAGTGCTTTCTTGGAACTAGAAGTTAGAATTTTAGGTGTCCATGCTTGGAAAGAAGTGAAGTATGAAGAATTACCAAGCAAAGTTCAAGAAAAATATACAAAGTAAAATTGTTCTATTGATAAAACAGATGTGAAAATCTGTTTTTTTGAGCAAATTTAGAAAAAAGGTAGGATTTTGATGCTGTTATCTAGAATAATAAGAGTGAGCTGGGATCACTTTAATGAAAGATAGGTTGTTGACAAAACATAGACTATCTAGTATGATGTAGTTAAGGTTCTTCCTGATAAGGAGGAATAGATAATGAAAACAGAAGTTCAAAAAAGGAAAGATAAGATTTATGGACTACGATATGATACAAGTTTTAAGAATGTATTTCATAATCATGCTCTTTTAAAACAATTTTTTAGGGATATTTTTCATGAAGAATTAGAAGATATTATTTATATCGATAAAGAAATTTTGTTAGAAAATAAATATTTATCTTACAGTATTTTTGATTTATTGATAGAGAGAAATCAAGAGTATACTATTTTTGAAATGCAGAACCAAGATTTAAAAAATATAGAAGCACGTATTACAATGTATTTATCTAGATATTATGCAAGGCAAAATGCTGGAAAGAAATATGAAAAAATAAAACCAATCAAGATGAGATTGATATTAAATTATCCATATGGAGAAAAGCAAGTATTAAAAGAATATCAGGCAATGGAAAAACGATTACTAGAACAATTTGGAATTTATTTTGATATCAAAATATGGAACATAAAAGAAGCATTAAAACAGGAAGGAACATTAGACTATAAATATGCGTTACTTTTTATATTAGATATGGTTTCTAAAAGAAAGGCTAGAGAAATATTAAAGGAATTAAAAAAGGAAAAAAGATTTGAACAGTTTGTTTACAAAATAGAATTATATAATGCAGATTTAAAAATGTATGAAAAATTAAAAAGTGAGGAGGCAAAACAAATGAGGTTAGAAGATGTAGCAGAAGCTTATAAAGAGGAAGGCATTGAAATTGGAGAAAAGCGAGGTAAAAAACTAGGAATTATGCAAACAGCATTATTGATGCTAAAAAAAGGAGCAGAAATATCATTCATTAAAGAAGTAACAGGATTGACGGAAAAAGAGTTACTAAAACTTCAGAAAGAACCGAATATTTTGTCATAAATCTATAAGATATCAATTTTGTAGACATAAAAAATGGTTAACAATTATTTGCTAACCATTTTGCGATTTTTAACCAAGTGCAATATCTAAAATCATCATAATAGAAAATCCAATCAAAGTGAATAATGCCATCAAATCTTTTTTATTGTTAGTTTGACTTTCTGGTACTAATTCTTCCACAACAACATATATCATAGCACCAGCAGCAAATGCTAATAAAAATGGTAATAGAATCCGTACTTTCATGACCAAAATTGCGCCTATTACACCTGCTATTGGTTCTACAATTCCACTTAGTTGTCCTAAAAAGAACGCTTTATTTCGGCTCATTCCATCTCGTCTAAGTGGCATGCTTACAGCAGTTCCTTCTGGAAAATTTTGAAGTCCAATTCCCAAAGCTAATGTCCAAGCTGCAGCAAGTGTAGCCCCTTCTAGTCCGTAAATGACTGACCCAAAAGCAACTCCAACAGCCATTCCTTCTGGAATATTATGTAGAGTAATAGAAGAAACTAACATAATAGAACGTTTCATGTTAGATTTTTTATTTGGTGATTTTTTTTCATATGTATCGTAGAGTTTGTCTCCTATAAATAGTAATAACCCTCCACCAAAAAAACCTATAAATACAACAAGCCAAGGAATCAAGTTTAGATTTTCTGACATAGTAATTGCAGGAGCGATTAGCGAAAAGAAAGAAGCAGCTATCATAACTCCTGCTGCAAAACCAAGCATGCCATCCATTAAATTCTTATTGATTTGTTTAAAAAAATAAACCAAAGCAGCTCCAATTGCAGTTACACTCCAAGTAAATAAAGTTGCAAGTAAAGCTTGCCAAATTGGATTTAAAGACAATATATAATCAAACATAAGTAACCCTCCACAATATAGGATATTCTAAAATGGGAAATAGGAATGGGCACTGTCAAGCATTAGTCAGATACTAAAAAAAGTTTCAAAAGTTTTTTCTTTTGTGAAGAAACTACGTTATAATAAAATTGTAGGAGTGATATCTATGAAAAAAGTAATTCTTTTGTGTAGTTTATTCGTTCTAATTTCAGGTTGTGGCAAGAAAAATGTTTTAGAAGATGATTATGTAGTGAATACGATTGGGAAATTAAATTGCAATAATGAAGCAGAGTTTTATTATAGTGATGGTGAAAGAACCGTTTATTTGGTTTGCTTAGAAGAAATTACTTTGATAGATAAAAATGGAGAAATGACACTCCGTGAATTTTTTGAACATTATGATACTGTAGAAGTTCCAATGGACCGCTTCACTTCTCCTTTATTAATAGAAGAACAATTATTTGATGGGGGAACTAGAATTTATAAAGATAATCCAGAAAAGCAATATACAAATGATGGAATTACAGTGATTAAATGTCAAACTATGGAAAAAAATAGAGATTATTATATAGGTCCTAAAGATTTGCAAGCAGAGGATATTAAAAATGGATATTGTGGAAAGGTGGTTGCAGAATAATGAGAAATTGTTTAAGATGTGAAAAAGAAATGGTAGAAGATTTAGATATTAAAGTAGAAGGTGCAGCTTATGGATTAAAAGTAACAGAACAAGGAATTCTAAAAGGAAACTTAGGAAAGGTGAAGTGTGCAGTTTGTCCTGATTGTGGATATATGGAGCCATATATTGAAGATCCTTCAAAAATTAAAAATAACACAAAATAGATTGTAGATGAAAGTGTAAACAAATTTTAGTTTACATTTTTTTATTTATAAGGAAAGTGCGTTTTGAACCAAAAGCCATGGTACATATGAATAAACAATTAAAAGGTTCCATCTTTCGTATGTATCCAAACATAGAACAACAAATATTAATAGAAAAAGGTTTTGGAGTAAGTAGATATACTCATAATTATTTCTTAGACAAAAGTATGAAATGTATATAATGATATCAAAGAATTGCCCAATTTAACAAAAGAATATCCAAGTTTGGAAACAGAAAAGATAAAACCAACATTGACTTTATTTATTACTGTTCAGAATATATCTGAATTGTATGAAGTATTACATACAGAGAAAAGTAGAAGTTGTAAAGCCACTTCATCAAACATTCTATGGAAAAGATGAATTTACTATTTTTGATAATCACAGAAATATTTTGACTATTTCAAGTTAGAAAATAGAATAAAAAAGTACTATTTATAAAGTAGAATTTCTTGCAAGAAATCTGCTTTTTTCTTGACTTCACAAGTGCTTTATTTTATACTAACTATAATGAGGTAGGAGTGATATGATGGAACAAGAAATTATAAATCAAAAACAAGAATTAGAAGCATGGCTTAGCGACCCACATGAATTAGGAGCAAAACCATTTGAAATAAAATATGTAACTCAATTTGAAGATAAAGATGGAATTCATTGTACCATTTTTAAATTTCAAAAACATTTTTTAGGAAAGTGGTATTTGGGAATTGTAAGTGATTCTGGAACATTTAGTGAAATGAAAGAATTTGATTTAGTAACTCATTTAGAAGATGCCAAAGAATTATTAGAAATACTTAAAGATTATTGGAAAGAACGAGCAAAAGAATTTAGTGAGCAAGAATAAAAAACAATATTATATTTATGAAATGCATTTACCTGTTCTTACAATCTTATCTTTTTTATTACTTTTTTTAGCGATTAGCCCTTGCTTATGGTTAGAAATAAAGATTACGCATACAACTTTAATATGGACCTGTTTGTGGATGATTCCATGGTTAATTTTACACGAATTATTACATAGTTTTGCTTATGTCATTCATGGTGCAAAATTTAAAAATATTACTTATGGAATGTGTTTAGAAAAAAGCATTTTATATTGCTTATGTAAAGAGAATATCAGTAAAACAAATATTTTATGCTCTTTGCTTTATCCTTTTTTGATTATTGGAGTCGGAACCTATATCTTAGGGATACTATTAGGTAATGTAATTTTAATTTTATTATCCATATTAAATATTAGTGGTTGTGTAGGAGACTTGGTAATGTTTTTCTTTATTATGAAACTCAAAAATATTGAATTTTCAGAATTTGACAATCCTATTCAATTTGGAATTTATACAGAAGAAAATTTAGAAAATAAAAAAGCTTTTGGACTTTGTTTTATTGAAAAAAAAGAGAGCTTAGAGAAAACTAATTTAAAAAAAATCAATATTAGTGTACCTAGTATTTGGATTTTAGCTATGTTATTTTTATTATTTTGTTTCTCTCTTTTTCAAAATCGCATATACTAATATGAAGTTTATCCAACAATATAAAGGTTTTTGTTTGTTGACTTCTATTTGCTTTTTTCATACAATATTGTTGAACTAGAAAGGCAAATGAAATATGGAAATCGCAGTAACATACACTTTATATTTTTTTATTTATTCTTTTATTGGCTGGCTCTTAGAAGTTATTTGCAAACTGATAGAACAGAAAAAGTTTATTAATCGTGGATTTCTAATTGGTCCAATCTGTCCCATTTATGGATATGGTGTATTAGGAATTGTCCTTTTGATTGGTAAAGACACCAGTGATATATTAGCGATTTTCTTAAAAGCAATTTTTATTTGCTCCTTGCTAGAATATTTTACTTCTTATTTTATGGAGAAATTATTTCATGCAAGATGGTGGGATTACTCCAAAAAGAAATTTCATATTAATGGTCGCATTTGTTTGGAAACTATGGTTCCATTTGGTTTATTAGGGTGTATTGTTATTTATTTCGTTCATCCAGTTATCGTAAATTTTGTAAATGCTATTCCAGCTTGGTTACAACTTGTTTTTGCAAGTTTATTCATGTTAATTTATATCATTGATAATATGGTTTCCTTTCGAGTTATGAATAAAATTAAAAGTGAAATTAAGAAGCAAACAATGGATAATACAGAGACAATACGAAAGAAAATACTAGAATGGATAGATTCAAATTCGGTTTTATATAAACATATCAAGAATGCCTATCCAAAATTTAAAATTAAAATTGTAGGTGATAGAAATGGCAAATCTATTTGATTATGTAAAAAAATATGGAAATGAAAGTTTTTTAGAAAAATCATTTAATGATATTGATAATTTGGTTTTTTCTTCTTTGTCTTATTTGGATTTTTCTAAAACTGAAATTAATAAAACTTCTTGTACTTTAGAGTATATTGGAAAAGAATATTTATCCAAAAATGACTTTAAAGATGTTAAAAAACTAGGAATTGCTATGAAAGATGCCTATCAATTATTAGAAATATTGGTTACAAAAAAAAGATACCAAGAAGTTTTATTATCTGATTATGAATATAAAACAAATCGAGATACGCAATTTTGCGCACTGACTTTTCAAATTTCTAATAATTTAAAATATATTTGTTTTGAGGGAACAGATGAACAAATTAGTGGTTGGAAAGAAGATTTGAAATTGGCTTCTACATTTCCAGTCCCAGCCCATATAGAAGCGGTCCGTTATGTCAATGAACATGTTTCATTTTTTGGACCAGATATCATTCTTGGAGGACACTCTAAAGGTGGAAATCTTGCTTTGGTTGCTGGGATGTATATGAAGTTTTATAAAAGTGGAAAAGTAAAAAAAATCTATAGCAATGATGGACCAGGACTTCGAATGAAAGAATTTTCTTCAAAACAATATCAAAGAATTAAAAAAAAGTACATTCATATTGTGCCAAACTCTAGTGTAGTAGGAATGCTTTTAAAAAGTGATAAGTATCAAGTTGTAAAATCGAGCAAACAAAACATTTTTGGTCATGCCATGTCTACTTGGCAAATAGAAGATGATAAACTAGTTCCTAGCGAATTATCTTATAAAAGTAAACGGCTTGAAAATAATGTTCATGCTCTACTAGAACTATATAGTGATGAAGAAAAAGCAGAAGTGACAGATTATCTGTTTGGCGTTATGGAACAAGCAGATATCAAAGAAACATTTGATTTATTGAATTTGAAAAAATTATTAAAAATGAAAAAAAACTTAAAAAAAGTGGATACAAAAGCCAAAATGATAGCTCGTGAGTTTCTTTTTATGATAGCGGTATAAAGAATTCAAAAACTATTTGGTTCTTTTTTTGTTTGTGTTATAATGAATATATGAGGATGATAAAATGGATTTAATAATGATTTATGACTTTGATGGAACACTCACACCATACGCTATGCCACAGTATAAAGTGCTGAAAGATTGTGGCTATGATGATGAAAAAGTAATGGGGATTATTCAGATAATTATGGATAGTAAAAAGATAGGCTTATATGAAGCTTATGTAGAAGCCATCTTTACCATTTTGGAAAGACATCATAAAGAAAGAACCATAGATACCATTTGTGATGGAGCCGAGGAAATAATTTATAATCCAGGAGTGATATCTTATTTTGAAAAATTTAAGGATGTAAATCATTATGTTGTTACATCTGGATACGAAGATTATGTAAGAAAAACCAAAATATATCCATATTTGAAAGACATTTTTGGAACTAGAATTACAATAGACAACAGTTATATGATTGACCAATTAATGACAGATGAAAAAAAAGTAGATGCAATAGGGAAAATTGTTCAAACAAATTCTAGTGATTTTCATAATGTTATTTATATTGGAGATGGTTTGACAGATTGTTATGCATTTGAATATGTTCATAAAAATGGAGGTATCAGCATATTTGTTGGAGAACTGACAGCACCAATAGAAAAATTGTGTCAATTAGGAATTATTGATTATTGTTTTGAAAGAAATTTTGAAGTTGGTAGTTCAATAGACAAATATATACAAAGTAGATTAGAAGGGGAAACGTGCTATGAAAAAGAATTGGCTAACAGTACTAGTAGCTACACTTAGTATTTTATTATTTGTTGTTTCAATGATGAAAAATGACAATACTAAAAATGCGAAGATGGAAATTGGAAAATCTTCTATGTATTCAAAAAAAGAAATAGAAAGTGCTATCAAAGTGGTATTTAAAGAATTTCATGATTATCCAGCAACTTTAGAGAAAGTTTGGTATGAAGAAGATGTAGAAGAAAATAAAAAAATGGCTAAAAATTATGCAGCAGAAGAGGCAATTGTTTTGCACTCAAATTTTAAAACAAATTCAAGTTCAAAAACATGGGAAAATGGATTTAATCCCAATGCGAATTATTCAGGATGGAGTTGGGTATTGGTTCGAGATAATGGAGGAGATTGGAAACTAAAAACTGGTGGACAAGGCTAAATTTTAATAAGAAAAGAGGAATATGTATGTTAGAAGGAAAAGTGGTAATTATTACAGGAGGAACAAGAGGAATCGGTTTAGAAACAGTAAAAGTGTTTAAAGAAAATAAAGCCGAAGTTATTTTATTTGGTTCTAGAAAAGAGACTGTAGAAGAGGCAATTTCAAAATTAAAAGAAGAAAATATGGAAGTAAAAGGATATTATCCAAATTTAGATAATCCAGAAGAAATTAATAAAGTAATAGGAGAAATTATAAAGGAATATGGAAAAATCGATGTTTTAATCAATAATGCAGGTATTTCTGCAAATAAAAAAATAGAAGATACTACTTCAGAAGAATTTGCGAAAATCATGAATTTGAATGTGAATGCTATATTTAATATGACAAAAGCAGTAGTTCCATATATGAAACAAAATAATGAGGGCGTTATTTTGAATACTAGTTCTATGGTTAGTATTTATGGGCAACCTTCAGGAGTGGGTTATCCTGCTAGTAAATTTGCAGTAAATGGATTAACAAAATCACTTTCTAGAGAACTAGCCCCTTTTCATATTAGAGTCAATGCAGTAGCACCTGGAATTACAAAAACGGATATGGTAGCAGCACTTCCAAAAGAAATGATAGAACCATTAATCAAAACAATCCCTTTAGGAAGAATAGGAGAACCTAGAGATATTGCAAATGCATTTTTATTTCTTGCTAGCGATTTAGCGTCTTACATTACTGGTGAAATTTTATCAGTGGATGGAGCAGCGAGATGTTAAGTAAACCTTTTTCCTTTAGAAAAAATGGAAAATTAATGATTGTAAATTCTGTGTTAGAAAATATTGATACATTCACAGAAGAAGAATTAAAAGAGGTTTTAATACGTTTTAAGGATGTTCTTTATCCTGTGATGACAAGTGTCTATATTCCGAGTGCTTCTATGATGAGAGTTATCAAAGAGTATGCTCCAAATATGAAAGTTCGATTTAAAACAGAAAAGAGTGGAGGAAACTCGATTGTTCCGATTACAAGTGATGAATTTTTTGCTGGAGAACTTTACTTTAATACCATTCTAGAAGGATTAAATCCTGAGTGGACAGAGTTACAAAAATACAAATATTTGTATAATTCTTTAGGAATGATGTTATCTTATGACTTGAATATCGCACAAGATAAAGAATTTAATAGTACTCATGAAAAATATGCTAGAAATATTTTTACTTCTATTGTTAAAAATTGGGGAATTTGTTCCTCTTTTGCAGCAAGCTATGATTATCTTTGTTATAGAGCAGGTTTAGAAAGTGAAATTGTATCAGAAGATGAACATGACTATGTGGTGATTACTGTAAATGGATTGGACGACTATTTGACAGACCCAACTTGGGATGCTACTTTTCTTAAATTTGGAATGAAAACAAAATATTTTGGAATTTCCAAAGAACAATTTATTAAAAGTGGTCATCATTTAGAGCAAACCGAAATAGAAGATTATCAAATAGAAGAATTAAGTGATAAAGAGATAGAAGAATTAGATAAAAGCATTGGATATTTGGACCTGTTTGGTGGAATTTATACTGACGAGCATGTTCAAACTATTATGAATAATTTAGAAAGTGATTCTCTTTTTTCTAAAATTTCTTTACTGTTAGAAGAAATGAAAGATTTAACTGTTATTGGAAGACCTTCTTTTAGCGATTATGAAAGCATATTAAATTATATTTTATCAAATAATCCAAAATTCAAAAATCAGGTTCAGGTTTATGATACAGTATTAGAAAATCGGAGTAGAGCTGTTCTTATAACAGTGAGAGAACAAAATATAGCAAAACAATATGTTTTAGAAGAAAACTTTCAGTTAAAAGATGTTACTCATCGAATTTGATTACTTTTTAGATATAATAATAAATTGATAGGAGGAATGTGTTATGAATAATATTATTTTTGATGCCATGTTTGTAATTGTGCCAATCTTTATTTTGGAACATTTATTTTTATGATTGCCATTATGTTTAGTCCAAAATTAAGAGGTAAAGTAATGAGTAAACAAATTAAAGCTACAAAATATATGTTAAAAGAAACACAAGACGATTTTACAGAAATGGGAACTCTTGCAGGTAACATTGGTGCGAAAACAAGAAAACAGATTTTAGATGAGAATGAAGAAGTATTAAAAGATATAGAACTGAGAAGTGCTAATATAGAAAAAGAAAGCATTAAGGTGAAAATGGGAGCAATCAAAGATGGATTTTCTACCAATACGATTTATTGTAAACATTGTGGTACTTTAATTGATGAAGATTCTAAGTTTTGCAAAAGTTGTGGGAAAGAACAATAAGTATTTAAGAACGAAATGTGGAGGGAAAAATGAATGAAAAACACTAGGTAATGAGCAGCAGTAACGAAATGTCAAAACTCTTTGCGTAAGTTCCAAATGCTTTTGGTGGAGTTTATAGCTATTATTGCTATATAATGTTTGTGAAAGGAGAAAATTATGAAATTAGGAGAACACATTTATCATTTAAGGAAACAAAAAGGAATTTCACAAGAACAATTAGCAGAAGAAATAAATGTTACAAGGCAGACAATTTCAAATTGGGAATTGGATAGTACTTCACCAAATCCTGAACAATTAAAACTGTTATCAAAAACCTTATCTGTTAGTATTGATGAGCTATTAGATAATGATACTATCGTTCAAAAGACAAAACCTGTTTTTGGATATGAATACATTAGTAAAACGAAAATCAAAGGAATTCCACTTGTGCATGTCAATTTAGGCTTGGGTCATGGTATCAAAAAAGCAAAGGGAATAATTGCAATAGGAGATATTGCAAAAGGCGTAATTGCTTTAGGTGGTATAGCGCTTGGCTTATTCTCATTAGGAGGAGTTAGTCTAGGATTACTTGCATTAGGTGGGTTAGCACTCGCCTTATTGTTATCGGTTGGCGGCGTATCAATTGGAAGTATTGCACTAGGCGGAATGGCGATAGGCTTCTTTTCTATAGGGGGACTTTCCATAGGTCTTTATTCTATTGGAGGCTGCTCTATTGCAAAATATATCGCAGCTGGAGACTATGCTTATGGTCATATTGCAATTGGAAATCATGTCAAAGGAACTGTGGAGCTAATAAAAAATGAAGTTACATCATCTGAAATTAGAAATATAATAGTAGAACATTTTCCTAGAACTTGGAATATTATTGTTTCTATTTTTTCAAATATTACATTTTAATATTTCACAAATTTATCAAGCAAATCATCTATTTGATTTGTTTTTCTTATGATATAATGATACAAAGGAGTAGGCAACATGAATCAAGAAAAAATTGGACAATTTATTCGGGATATTCGAAAAAAAGAAAACTTAAGTCAACAAAAGTTTGCCCTTAAATATGGTGTTACCTATCAGGCTGTAAGCAAATGGGAAAATGGAAGAAATATTCCTGATATCGCTATTTTAAAACAAATGTGCGAAGAATATCATATGAATTTAGATGATTTTTTAGAAACAAGAATTCCAAAAAAGAAACCAATTTTTTGGGTTTTTATAGTTCTACTTTTTCTTGTTTTTGTTAGTGCTTTTTTAATTCTTAAGCCGAAAAAAAATCATTTTGAATTTAAAACTCTATCTTCTAATTGTAACAACTTTAAGCTTTATGGGAGTATGGCTTACAATGACATCAAATCTTCTATTTATATATCAAATATTACCTACTGTGGAGAAGATGATAAGGAAAAATATAAAGCAATAGAATGTATTTTATATGAAATTGATGGGAAAGTTCAAAAAGAAGTAATGAGATATCGTTCCGCAAAAGAAAATTTAACATTAGCAGAATTTTTAGAGACTGTTGATTTTAATGTTGATAATTATGAGAAAACATGTAAACTTTATCAAGAGAATAGTTTTTATTTAGAAATAGAAGCAATAAATCAGGAGAAAAAAATGATAACTTACACAATTCCTCTTCAATTAAAAGATAACTGTAAATAGTTCTCAACCTCAAGTTGAGAATTGTAACGTTAAATTTTATTGAAAAACAGTTAAAGTTTCTTTATAATAAAAATAGAAGGAGGAATTTTTATGAATAAAAAAATGATATTGGCTAGTTGTTTGATGGTAATGCTTATTGGATTAAGTAGCATTCTTCTTTGGAATAAAAACAATGAAAAAGAATCAGAAACAAATAATCAAGACCAAAAACAATTTGCGTCTGAATATAAAAATGTAACAGAAGATAATGTATTTGTTTATAAAAATGTAGATGAAATTATTAAAATTATGGAACATGGGACAGGAGTTGTCTATTTAGGTTATCCAGAATGTCCTTGGTGTCAAGCTTATGTGCCATATTTAAATGAAGTAGCAAAAGAAATTGGAATTGAAAAAATTTATTATTGTAATACCAAAAAAGTAAAAGAAGAAAATATGGATAAATATAAAGAACTAATTTCTTTATTAGATGGACATTTACAATATAATGAAGAAGGGGAACAATGGATTTATGTACCGAATGTATCTTTTCATATAGAAGGAAAGATTATTGGTAATGACTATGAAACATCTAAAGATACCCATAACTTAAAAGACCCAAAAGAATATTGGACAGAGGAAGAAGTAAAAAATTTGAAACAAACATTAACTGGTTATATGAAACAAGTAGATACTGCTTTAAGTATGTGCACAGATTGCAATAAATAAAGAGTTTTTTAAAATTCTTTTTTTTTTATTAAAAAAATATTGACTTAAAGTTTACTTTAACAATTATAATAAAGAGGATAAAAAAGGAGGATATGATGAAAAAAGTTATTATATTTATCATTACAATATTAGGAATGGTAGGTGTTACTTATATGGGGATAGAATATCAGAATTCAAAAAAAGAAAGTGACAAAGAAGAAAAATCAAATATTTATAAACAAGGAAAAGTTGCAATCATTTATTTTTCTGCAACAGGAACAACAAAAACAATAGCTGAATATATAAAGAATACAACCAATGGAGAACTCATTGAAATTATACCTAAAGAAAAATATACAAGTGAAGATTTAGATTATGGAAATAATGAATCAAGAGCAAACAGAGAACAAAATAATCGCTCTTCAAGACCAGAAATAGAAAATAAATTCGATTTATCTTCTTATGACATTATTTATTTAGGATATCCAATTTGGTGGGGAGATGTTCCAAAAATTATTTTAACATTCTTAGATACTTATGATTTGAGCGGTAAAACTGTTATTCCATTTTGTACTTCTCATTCTTCAGGAATCAGTGGAAGTCTAAGCACATTAAAGAATTATAATAAAAATATTAATTGGGTAGATGGAAAAAGATTTGGAGACTCAAGTCAATCAGAAATAGATGATTGGATTAAAGGTTTAAATGATTAGGAGGTAAATTATGAAAGTTTTAGCAATCAATGGGAGTGCAAGAAAAAATGGAAATACAGATATTCTTTTAAAAACTGTACTTGAGGAATTAGAGCGAGTTGGAATAGATTCTGAAATTATTTCTCTAGCAGACAAAGATATTGATTCCTGTAAAGCGTGTTTCACTTGTGTAGGAAAAAATAATTGTACTTTTAATAAAGATGTGTTTCATGAAATCTTTAACAAGATGAAAGAAGCAGATGGAATTATTTTAGGTTCACCTGTTTACTCTGCTAACATTTCATCAAAATTACAAGCACTACTTGAAAGAGCATCAGTTGTAGCAGATATGAATCCAGGAATATTTACTCACAAAATAGGCGTATCTGTTGTTGCAAGTAGAAGAGGTGGAGCTTTAAACACAGTTGATACAATAAATCATTTTTTCTTGAATCATGAAATGTTTGTTGTCGGTTCAACATATTGGAATATGGGATATGGTAAATTACCAGGTGATGTAAATGAAGATAAAGAAGCATTAGAAAATATGAAAAACTTAGGTAAAAATATGGCTTATTTATTAGAGAAAATAAATAATTAGAAAGAAGGAATCGTATGAGAGAAGAATTAAAACTAGTGAATGAATGGGATAAAACATTTCCAAAAAGTGATAAGGTAAATCATTCCAAAATTACTTTTAAAAATAGATATGGATTTTCTTTAGTTGCAGATATGTATGTGCCAAAAGATAAAGAAGGTAAATTACCAGCAATTGCAGTATGTGGACCATTTGGTACTGTAAAAGAACAATGCTCTGGATTATATGCGCAAACAATGGCTGAAAAAGGCTATTTAACAATTGCATTTGACCCATCTTTTACAGGAGAATCAAGTGGGCTATCCAAGATATATGGCATCTCCTGATATTAACACAGAAGATTTCCAAGCCGCAGTAGATTTTTTGGTGACAAATGAATTAGTTGATTCAGACAGAATTGGAATCATTGGAATTTGTGGTTGGGGCGGAATGGCATTAAATGTAGCCTCACTTGATACAAGAATTAAAGCTACTATTGCTTCAACTATGTATGATATGACAAGAGTGAACGCAAATGGATATTTTGATTTAGAAGATAGTGAAGAAAAAAGATATGAAAAGAAAGTATCTATGAATAGACAAAGAATAGAAGATTTTAAAAATAACTCTTATAAAAGAAGTGGAGGATGTTTAGAGCTTCCAGTACCAGAAGACTCTCCATTCTTTGTAAAAGATTATTCAGAATATTATAAAGGTAGAGCATATCATGAAAGAAGTTTAAATTCAAATGAAGGATGGAATGTAACTGGTTGCATGTCATTTATGAATGGTCCAATATTAAAGTATTCAAATGAAATAAGAAGTGCCGTTTTAATCATTCATGGTGAAAAAGCTCATAGCTGTTATTTTGGAAAGGATGCTTATGAATTTATGATGAAAGATAGTAAGTATAGAGATAATAAAGAACTAATGCTAATACCAAATGCTGTACACACAGACCTTTATGATAATTTAGAAGTTATTCCATTTGATAAAATGGATAAATTTTTTAAGGATAATTTAAAGTAACATGAAAAGAAATGTTATTGCTGGAGCGTTATTGGTAATCGTTATTGTAATTATCGGAGGAATATACTTATTAAAAGGTAGAGCTGGAGATGAAAAAATTTTGAATGAAGAGATAATAGAAGAATTACAAAATAAATCACATGATTCAAATTTTAATTTTGAAACAAGGAAAGTTTTATTAAATAGTGGTCATGAAATGCCTTTAAATGGAATAGGAACATATAGTTTAACGGGAGATACTTGTTATAATGCAATTACAAGTGCCTTAAATTTAGGAGTTCGATTAATTGATACTGCTTATATGTATGGGAATGAAGAAGAAATAGGTAGAGCAATAAAAGATTCAAATGTTCCTAGAGAAGAAATCTTTCTTATTACAAAACTTTATCCAAGCCAATTTGATGACCCTGAAAAAGCCATAGAAGAGGCCTTTCAAAAATTAGATGTGGATTATATTGATATGATGTTACTTCATCATCCTGGAACAAATGATGTAAAAGCTTATAAAGCAATGGAAAAATATGTTGAAACGGGCAAGATTCATACCATTGGATTATCAAATTGGTATGAAAAAGAATTAAAAGAATTTCTTCCTAAAGTATCCATTACACCTTCTTTAGTTCAAAATGAAATACATTCATACTATCAAGAAAATGATGTAATTTTTTATATTCAAAGTTTAGGAATTGTTGTTCAAGGCTGGTATCCATTTGGCGGAAGAGGATATACAAAGGAACTACTAAATGATGAAGTAATAGTCGAAATTGCTAAAAATCATAATGTATCAGCAGCACAAGTCATTTTAAGATGGAATTTACAAAAAGGAGTTGTTGTAATTCCTGGTTCAAGTAATCCAAGTCACATAAAAGAAAATACAGAAATTTATCATTTTGAATTAACAGATGAGGAAATGAGTCAAATAAATGCATTAAACCGTGATGAAAAACATGATTGGTATTAGTCCTTTGAATAAAAGGAAAATTTATTATAAAATGAAAAAGTAAAAGAAGCAGACTAGAAATCGTTTGCTTTTTTTTGTATAATATAAAAAAGGAGTAATGAATATGAAAGAAAAATATCATGAATATATTAAAGAAAATCATTCATTTGATAAAATGACAATGATTGGTATATTTTGTCTGATTACTGTAATAGCAGGGGTTTTTGGCTTTGTATATGAATTTATATTCTATTATTTCAATGGTGGAATGAAAGAATTTTATTGGAGAGGCGGGAATTTCTTACCTTGGATTAATATCTATGCAATAGGTGCACTAGCAGTATATTTTTTTGCTTACAAATATCGCTCAAAACCATTAAAAGTATTTTTAATTAGTGTTTTATCATCTGGAATTATAGAACTAATTGGTGGAGTAGGTCTATATGTTTTAGGAGATGGATTTCGCTGTTGGGATTATAATACAGAAATTTTGAATTTTGGAAACATTGGTGGATTTGTTTGTCTTAGAAGTGTTCTTTTCTTTGGACTTTCTAGCTTGATGCTCATGTATCTTATTGTTCCATTTTGTTTTTATTTAGCTAGGAGGATTCCTAAAAAAGTATTTTTAAGTTTTTCTATTTCTTTATGTGCAATCATTTTAATGGATGAATTTTATAATTTATTGATTGCTAGAATATTAGAATTGCCAAGAGCTTCAGATATTTATAAGGGGCTAGGATTTCATTATGTAAATTTTAATTAAGGAGAGATTTTAGATGGCTGTAAATATTACAATTTCTGATAAGCGCCTCATATCTAAAAAGTATAAAATAGAAGATTTTATTTTTGAAGGTATGGGTTATGGAATAGCAGATGATGCTTTTCGTTTAAAAGAAGGACAAATAGGAAATGTTACGATTGTTTATTCAAAAGAACACTTAGAAAGAGGAATTGAACTATCTATAGAAAAAAAGAAAGTACATTTAAGAATGTCTCTTCCAACAGGGGAAAGTGAAATTGTATTTTTTTATGAATATGTAAAAAAGATTTGTGAGTTATTTCATACAACAATATTTGAAAGAGAAGGAGAAATTTCTGATTTTGAAAAGATTCCTACTTTTACCGAGTATGATAGAACTGCAAGTAGAAATGCACTTTTAAAAATGGAAGAAGATTTAGAGAATGGAACTTATACTTCTTTATCTTTGTTTGCCGTTTATAATCCTATTATGATTGGAAAAAAAGAGCTGTCAGCATTTGCAGGAGATATTCAAAAATTAGGGAAATTTTTAGAAGAAAAGCAAAGTGTAGATGCTTATTACGGAAGCGCTAATGTATATCAAAAACCAGATGGAACTGTATTTGGGACTTATATACTTACAGAAGACGTCTTGTCAATTTTTCCTTTGGAAGCAATTTTATTTATAGATGAAAATAAAATAGAAGAGGTATATATATCTTTTGTATTTGAGGAAAAAATGCAAGGAACAATTACATATCAGGATTTCCTTTCCTCTATCGATAAGAATAATCTTTATGACTGTGGTCATTTTTTTACTTGCTTAAAGAAAAAAGAAATGGAAGATTTACTGGAGGACTACCAAATAGAAATATAAATTAGTTGTAGAGGATAAAGAAGCCATTTTTAAATTTTATTATAAAGTAAAAATGAAGTATGTTTTTAGAATGTTTTGTAGCTTAAACAACACAATCTCTTGTTTTTTACAAAAAACAACATAGATATTGAATGAAAAAAGAAATTGTGTTATAATGTGTATGTAAAAAAAGGAGTGAGAGAAATGGCAAAGTTTTGTCAAAATTGTGGTACTGAAATCAAAGATGGAGCAGATATTTGCTTAAATTGTGGAAAACAAGTATCAAAAGGAAATAACAATAATAATGGTCAAGGAGGCGGAAAATCAAAAATCGCTGCAGGATTATTAGGAATTTTCTTAGGTTCATTTGGAGTACATAACTTTTATTTAGGTTATACTGGAAAAGCAGTTGCTCAATTATTGATAACAGTTCTTACTTGTGGAATTGGAGCAGCAATTTCAAGCATCTGGGGATTAATTGAAGGAATTTTAATTTTAACTGGAAGTATCGACAAAGATGCTAATGGAAATTATTTAGAAAACTAAAAGTCTTAATAGACTTTTTTCGTTATGAATAGAATTTTTAAAAGTTTTTTATTTGTCATAGAATTTGTGATGGGCTATCTAATATTATCAGGAAAATTTCTTGTGAATTGTATGATAAAACAGATATTACATATTTCCTGTCCAGCTTGTGGTTTTACTAGAGCTTTTAGAGCAATTATAAATGGAAATATATTAGAAGCCATTCAATATAATTTATTATCTATACCAGTTTTTTTATTCCTTCTTATTGTAAACTGCTATCTTATTTATGATATTGTAAAAGATAAAAAAAAGACAGATTTATTTTTTGAAAGATTAGGGAAGTTTACGATTCCAATTATAGTTATTTTATTCGTGAATATGATTATTAATAATATCAGAGGAATATAAATAGGAAGGTGGATTTATATTAGTTATTTTTATCCACGAAAAAGATTTGCAATAGAAAAATAAAACATCAATCGAAGTGTTAGGAGAACTTTTCTTTAGTCAGGATGTTTTCTAATTCTTGATATTGAATACAAAAATTATGGAAAGAAATAGGTTTATGAATAACATATTTCTTTTTTCTATGTTATACTATTAGTAGGAAGTGATATTATGGCAAAGTTTTGTAGTAATTGTGGTAATGAGTTAAAAGAAGGCGCTTATGCTTGTTTGAATTGCGGAAAAAGAGTCGAAAATCTTAAATCAGCACCAAAAGATTTGGATAAAAATTTAGTAATCGCAATTGTAGTAGGAGTAGTTGGAGTTGCTCTCATTATGTTCTTTTGGTTCTTTATTGCAATTGTTGATGAATTGGAAGAATCTGAAAATTTTGTAAGTCATTCAGCTAGAAAATCATGTTGTCTTGGTGCAGGTGGGAAATGGTCGAATGATAGATGCGTTTCTGGATATTGGTTTGATGATGATTATTATGATAGTTGTGTTGAAAATAGTTTTTAATAAGGAAATCTAAAATTGTTTAGATTTTTTCTTTTGTAACTTAGTTGTAACTTTGCCTATGTATACTAAAACTAAGAGGTGTTGATATGGAAATATTGAAAGTCGAAAATTTAACGAAAATTTATGGAAAAGAAGAAAATGAAGTGATTGCTTTGGACCATGTTTCTTTTTCTATAGAAAAAGGGGAGTTTGTTGCAATAGTAGGAGCCAGTGGAAGCGGCAAATCAACACTGCTTCATTTAATTGGAGGAGTAGATAGGCCAACTAGTGGTCGTGTATATATAGAGGGAAAAGATATTTATGATTCTGATGATGACAAATTAGCTATTTTTAGAAGAAGGCAAGTAGGATTAATTTATCAATTTTATAATTTAATTCCTATATTAAATGTAGAAGAAAATATTACTTTACCATTAGATTTAGACAATCATAAAATAGAAAAGGAAAAATTAGAAGAATTATTAAAACTATTGGGACTAGAAAATAGAAAAAAACATTTACCAAACGAATTATCGGGTGGACAACAACAAAGAACTAGTATTGGAAGAGCTTTAATTACAAATCCTGCTCTTATTTTAGCAGATGAGCCAACAGGAAACTTGGATAGTAAAACAAGTGATGAAATTGTCCATTTACTCAAAAAAGCAAATAAGGAATATAAGCAAACCATTATTATGATTACTCATAACTTAGAAATCGCATCCTGTGCAGATAGAATTATCAAACTAGAAGATGGAAAAGTAATTGAGGTGAAATAATGAGAGCAGTAAAGAGAATTGTCTTTAAAAATTTAAAGTTGAATAAAAAAAGAACTTTTGGAACCATTCTTGGAATTACTCTTTCTACAATGCTTATTTGTACAGTTTTAATTTTATTTTTTAGCTTTTATCATATTATCATTGCTAGTAATACAAATTCTTTCGGATATTATCATATGAAAGTTGGTTCTATACATAAAGACGAGCTTGAAACTTTAAAATTGAATCGTGATATTAAAGAAGTATATCCTGTTTTTTCTATAGGAGTTAGTGAATTAGAAACCAATAAAAAAGAGATTAAAAAAGTTTTAATATTATCTATGGATGAAGATGTATCAAAACATCTAGGCTATAAATTGTTAGACGGAAAATATCCAGAGACTGAAAATGAAATAGTTTTTTCCACTCATTGCATAAAAGATACTTTATATAACATTGGAGATACAATTACCTTGAATATTAATATGTCTGATTTTAAATCAGAAGAAATTTCGAAGGCTGTTCAAAAAACATATAAGATTGTTGGAATCGCAGAGTATGGCGAAGGTAGACCTTATGCATTAGTTGGAGATGCTAAAGACTATATGGCTATGGATGCCTATATTGTGTTAAAAGATTCTCGAAATTATAAAGAAGTATTGCCAGAAATTGAAAATAAATATTGTAATTCATTTTGCCAACAGAATGAATTTATATTACAAATGGAAAGCTTCGATTTTGAAAATCCAAATATAAAAATAGTTTTTGGAATAGGATCTGCCATTTTGTTTATTGTATTGTTAATGAGTATTTTCAGTATTAGAAATGCCTTTATGATTTCTATTACTGAACAGATGAAGTTGTATGGAATGTTACGAAGTGTTGGTGCAACAAAAAGACAATTAAAGAAAAGTGTTATATTAGAAGGTTTATTATTAAGCATAATAGGTATACCTGTTGGAATTATGTTTGGAATTTTGTTAATTTATCTTTTATTTTTTTGTGTGAATATTATTGTTGGAGAATATTATTTTGAGAATATGAAATATTTGGAAGTTTATTTATCAATTTATCCAATCTTAATAGCTTCTCTTTTAAGTATCATCAATATTTACTTTTCTTCTAGTAGTGCAGTTCGAAAAGTAAAAAAGATAGTTCCTATTGAAGTATTAAAAAATAGTGGTGGAATTACTTCAAAAAATATAAAAGTACCAAAATGGATTAGAAAATATATGAAAATAGGAGGAACAATTGCATACAAAAATTTAAAAAGAAGTAAGAAAAAATATCGTGCTACAATAGTTTCTCTTATTATTTGTGTGTTTTCTTTTATCTTAGCAAATTCCCTAATTGAAGGAGCTTTAGAAAGTGCAAGGAAAAGATTTCATATAAAAGATTATAATATTTTTGTCCAAAATATTCATTTATTAAACCAGGAAGAATTAAAACAATTAGAAAATTTAAACGATATTCATACTAGCTATAAAGCTTATTATAGTGGATATCTATATCATTCTGAAAATAAGTCTGATGGATATTTAGAAATTTATGATTTAAGTAAAATAAAAAGTAATCCATATTTTTCAATCATACAAGATGGAGAATGTGATCCAGATAATCAAGGTTATATACATTGTACTAGTGGTCATGCTAATTTACTTATTGTAGCACTTGATAATAAAACTTATCAACGCTATTTAAAAGAACTAAAATTAGATGCTCATAAAATGAAAAAGAAAGGAATTTTAATAGATTTACTTCCAAGTTGTGAGCAAATAGAAAGTAGTCAATGCGAAAGAGATTATGTTTATCAAGAAAACGATATTATAGAAGGTATTTATCATGGAGAAAAAATGTCATTTGAAGTTGCAAAAGTAACTTCTACGATTCCACTAGGTGTTACAACACATGAAAGAAGTTCAAAACTTATAGTCGCACTTTCCGATTACCCAGATATGAATTTGAAACTTCATTCTATTGGAATAGATGCTAAAAATCCTTATCAGACCTATGAAGATATTATGAAAATAAATGAAAAACTTGATGTATATAACTATGCCAAAGAGCAAAGAAGAGAACTTTCCTTTTTCTATCTTCTACAATTACTTTTATACTGCTTTTTATTTCTGATAGGAGGAATCGCAGTCATTAATATTTTCAATACAATTACTTCTAATGTTCGTTTACGTCAAAATGAATTTGCAATTTTAAAAAGTATTGGTATGACACAAAAAGAATTCCATCAAATGATTGTTTTAGAGGCCATATTTTATTCTGTAAAATCGCTTATAATTGGGATCGGTTTTGGAATATTAGGAAGTTTTATGGTTAGTAATTATATTCTTCATGAAAAATTTCAAATTCCTTATTCATCAATTTTAATTTCTATCATATTTATATTTTTATTTGTACTTTTAGTCATGCATTATTCTCTTTCTAAAATTGGAAAACAAAATATTATTGAAACGATTAGAAATGAAAATATATAAAGGCTTTTTGCCTTTTTATGTTATACTAAAGAAAAGGAGTAAACGGTATGAGGATTTTGCTAGTTGAAGATAATGAAACGATTATCAAAGGATTAGAGTATGCTTTTTTAGAAAATGGTTATGAATTATATGTAGAAAAGACAGTAAAGCAAGCTAAGAATTTTTTAGAAAAAGAAAATGTAGACCTTATTATATTAGATATTTTATTACCTGATGGAAATGGTTTTTCTCTTTATCAAAATACCATTCATCAAAAAAACATTCCTACTTTATTTTTAACTGCCAAGGATGAAGAAGAAAATATTGTAAAAGGTTTAACTATAGGCGCAGAAGATTATGTGACCAAACCTTTTTCAGTAAAAGAATTATTAGCACGTAGTTCTAAAATTTTAAGTCGAAGAAGGAATGATAGTGAAATAAAAGTGAAAGATATTATTTTTGATATAGAAAAAATGGTTGTTTATAAAAACCATCAACCAATAGATTTTACTAGTTTAGAATTAAAACTCTTACATCTTTTATTTTTGAATATCGGAAGAGTTGTTTCTAGAAATATGATATTAGATAGTATTTGGCAGTGGACTGGAAATGAAGTAGATGACCATACTATAACAGTCTATTTAAAACGAATTAGGGAAAAACTAGGAAGCAATATTGTTATAACAGTAAAAGGAATTGGATATAGGATTGATAGAGATGGAAAATAAAGTATTATTAAAAGAATATTTGAAAAAGACAGGTTTAATTTTAATAGTATTTCTAATCTTATTTTTGCTGATTCAAAAAAGAATGTATCAAATGTATAGAACTCATACCAATCAGAAAATAAGCGCTATTTTAGAAAAAGTGGTAGAACAATATCCAAATATTTCTAGAAATGAATTAATAAAACTATTAAATAGTAAAGATGTAAAAAGTTCGTTTGCGCATGATTATGGAATTGATGTAAGTAGAGAATCCTATTTACTTGAAAATGATAGACAATTCTTATGGAATATATTATTAAATGTTTTATTCTTTTTTATCTTGATAGGGGTTTTAGGAAAATTATTTTTTGATTATCAGAAAAAGAAAAGTAGAGATTTACAATCAATTATAAAGTTGATAGAACAAATCAATCAAAAAAACTATGAACTTGATATTGATACAATATCGGAAGATGAACTTTCCATTTTAAAAAATGAAATTTATAAAACAACACTACTTTTAAAAGAAGAAGCAGAAATTTCGAAAAAAGATAAATTAGAACTTAAAAAATCTTTATCTGATATTTCCCATCAATTAAAAACTCCATTAACCTCTATTTTGATTATGCTAGATGATATGATTGATAATCCTAATATGGAAAGTAAAATTAGAAATGAGTTTATTCATGATATAAAAAGAGAAGTCATGAATATCAAATTTTTAGTTGGAACAATTCTTAAATTAGCGCAACTAGATTCTAATACTATAGAATTTAAGAAAGAACCCGTTTTGATAGAAAAAATATTAGGAGAGGCAAAAGAAAATGTGCAGCCCTTATGCGATTTAAAAAACGTTTCTATAAAAATACATTCTAATAAAAAAAGTAAAATTATTTGTGATTTTAGATGGCAAGTAGAAGCTATTACCAATATTTTAAAAAATAGTGTAGAACATTCTTTTTTGAATGAAAAAATAGTCATAAAGGTTATTGATAGTCCTCTTTATATTAGAATACAAATAGAGAATATTGGAAAGCCTATTGATAGAGAAGATTTATCACATCTTTTTGAACGCTTTTATAAAGGGAAGAATTCCAAAGAAGATAGTATTGGAATTGGACTTTCTCTTTCTAAGAAAATTATAGAAAGTGCTAATGGAACAATTTATGTAATTTCTAATAATGAAAGGACGGAATTTCAAGTTACATATTTTTTATAAAAATTATTGGCTTTAGTGTGTAGCATGATAGATTGTTATATTGAAAATTGTTTATTTTTATGATAACTTAGTAATAGAAAATGAAAGGAACAAATATTATGAGAAAAAGTATTAAAACCACTGAAGCAATATTTCCAATGCCTGTACTAATGATTGCAACCTATAATGAAGATGGAAGTGTGAATGTAATGAATGCAGCATGGGGAATGATGCTAGAAAGAAATCAAGTAATACTTAATTTAACAGAAACACATAAGACTGTTAAAAATATAAAGATGCGAAAAGCATTTACTGTATCAATTGCTGATAGTAATCATGTTGTTGAAGCAGATTATTTTGGAATCGTATCAGGAAATAATACGCCTAATAAATTTGAAAATAGTGGATTGACAGCAGTAAAATCTGAAAATGTTGATGCTCCAATTATAAATGAATTTCCAATTTGTTTAGAATGTGAATTTATAGAATATGGGGATTGCGGAGTAATTGGAAAAGTTGTAAATGTGACAGCGTTAGAAAGTGTAATGAATGGAGATAATGTAGACATATCTTTAGTAAATGCAATTGCTTTTGATCCTTATACTCATGGATATTATAAGGTAACAGAAAGAGTTGGAAATGCCTTTCAAGATGGAATGCAATTAAAAAATAGATAGGTTAGGAAGATAATTTTAAGTTATCTTTTTTTTTAAAACTCTTGACAAATGAATAAGTATTCAACTATAATTATGATAGTTGAGTAATGATTCAACTAAATGCATATATTATTATGGGAGGTAATTTATGTCTAGAAATGAATTTTCTTGTGATTGCAA
Source organism: uncultured Mycoplasmatota bacterium (assembly GCA_947643405.1). Lineage (GTDB taxonomy): Bacteria > Bacillota_I > Bacilli_A > RF39 > UBA660 > MGBC102946. The sequence continues at coordinate 27,551 of CANRVY010000007.1, forward strand.
TGTTATTCATCAAGATGCAGTAGAGGAAGTATTACAGAAAATGCCAAATGAGGATATTTTTAATAGATTAGCTGATTTGTTTAAATTGATAGGTGATACAACAAGATGTAGAATTTTATTTGCTTTAGACCAAAAGGAAATGTGCGTTTGTGATTTAGCGAATGTTCTTGATATGACAAAATCTTCTATATCCCATCAGCTTGCCGTTTTGAGAAGAAGTGGAGTTGTTAGATGTAGAAAAAGTGGAAAAGAAGTATATTATACTTTAGATGATGATCACATTGTAAAGTTATTTGAAATTGGTTTAGAACATATTAACCATAAAGGTTAGAGAAAGAAGGTATGAAAAATGAAAAAATACAAATTTAAAATTAACGGTTTGGATTGTGCAAATTGTGCAATTCAATTAGAAGAGGCATTACAAAAAATTGAAGTAATAGAAAATGTGAATATTAATTTTATGATTCAAAAATTGACTTTTGAATGTATGGAAGAAGATAAAGAAGAAGCTCTAGAAAAAATCAAAAAAATCATAAAAAAAGAAGAACCAGATGTAAAATTAGAGGAGATGTAATTATTATGAGTTCTAAAATGAAAAAGCAATTGGTTAAAATTGTAATCTCTTTTTTTCTTGTAATTATATCATTGTTATTTCCTTTCGATGTAGCATTTTTAAACAATATAATTTATATAATTGCTTATGTTATTGTAGGATATGATATTGTATTAAAAGCAATAAAAAATATTTTTAAAGGAAAAATATTTGATGAAAATTTCTTAATGGCGATTGCTACAATTGGAGCATTTTGTATAGGAGAATTGGAAGAAGCGGTAGCTGTTATGCTTTTCTATCAAGTTGGTGAGTTATTTCAGCATTATGCAATTGATAAGTCCAGAAAATCAATAGCAAGTTTAATGGATATAAGACCAGATTATGCGAATGTATATCGTGAAGAAGAAATAGAGCGAGTTGATCCTGATGAAGTAAATATAGGAGAAATTATACTAGTGAAACCTGGAGAAAAAATACCTTTAGATGGAATAGTAATTGAAGGGGAATCAATGCTTAATACCAGTGCGTTAACTGGAGAAGCGGTCCCAAGAAAAGTAACAGTAAAAGAAGAAGTATTAAGTGGATGTATTAATAATGATGGGATTTTAAAGATCAAAGTAAGTAAAAAATTTGAAGAATCTACTGTTAGTAAAATTTTAGATTTGGTAGAAAATGCTAGTAGTAGAAAGTCAAAATCTGAAAATTTTATTAGTAAATTTGCAAAAGTCTATACTCCTGTTGTTGTTATAATAGCGACCTTTTTAGCTATAATCCCACCCTTAATTATCAATGGAGCTGTATTTACAGACTGGTTATATCGTGCGTTATCGTTTTTGGTTGTTTCGTGTCCATGCGCATTGGTTATTTCCATTCCGTTATCTTTTTTTGGAGGAATTGGGGCAGCTTCTAAAATAGGAGTTTTGATAAAAGGCAGTAATTATCTAGAAGCTCTTGCTAGTACTGAAATCGTTGCATGTGATAAAACCGGAACTTTAACAGAAGGAATATTTAAAGTACAAAAAATCGAGGCTGTTGGATATTCAGATCAAGACTTATTAAGATATGCTGCTTATGCTGAAATTTATTCTAATCATCCAATTTCACTTTCCTTAAAGCAAGCATATAACAAAGAAATCAATGAAAAATTAGTTACTAAAACGCAAGAAATTTCTGGGAAAGGAGTTTTAGCGCAAGTAGATGGGAAAAAGGTTTTTGTTGGAAATGAAAAATTGATGAGAGAATATAATATCTCATTTCCAAAGAGTGAAGAGATTGGAACAATTATATATGTTGCGATTAATGATGAATTTGCTGGGACGATACTGATCGCTGATAAAATAAAAGAAGATTCTTATAAAGCGATTCAATTATTAAAAAATAATGAGATTATGAAAGTAGTTATGTTAACAGGAGACCATGAGAATATTAGTAAAAATGTATCAGACACTCTTAATTTAGATGAATATCATGCTGAATTATTGCCAGCAGATAAAGTATCTTGGGTGGAAAAATTGATGACAAGTAAATCATCAAATGGAAAAATGATATTTGTTGGAGATGGCATTAATGATGCCCCAGTGTTAGCGTTAGCTGATATAGGTGTTGCGATGGGAGGACTTGGTAGTGATGCAGCGATAGAAGCAGCAGATGTTGTGATTATGACGGATGAACCGTCAAAAATTGCAGATTCTATTCAAATTTCAAAAAAAACAATGAGAATTGTAAGACAAAATATTGTATTAGCGATTGGAATAAAAATAGGGGTGTTAATATTAAGCGCATTTGGACTTGCAAGTATGTGGGCAGCTGTTTTTGCGGATGTTGGAGTATCCATTATAGCAATCATAAATGCTTTAAGAATTTTAAATTATCACAGTTAATATTTTTCTGAAGAGCCTTTTTTCTTTTTATATAATAGGAAAGTCATACTAAAATTTTTTAAAGTTATCGGCAGAACATTTGCTCTATCGTATAATAGATATACATGAGATGATGAAATAGGATAATCCATAGAGCTTATAAATTTAAAGTATACTTAGATATAGAGCAAACAGAACTCATCCACAAAACATTCGGCTGTAATAGATGTATCTATAATTATTATCTATCTGATATAATATTGAATGTAGGTAGGATAAAAACAGTAATTTGTAGTTTAGTAAACCTTAGGTATGTGTAATATTTTTATGTTAAATAGTGGATGCTGTAGATAATCAAGAAATATTAAAAGACATTGTATTAAGCACTTGTAAGGGCTTATCAATAAAGATGTAGTTTAAATTACAATTTGAAAGGAATATAAAGAATTATGAATTTGAAAAAAATAGAAAAATTTATTGATAAACAAGAAGTTAGTTTTATAAGTTCTATTGATAGGGAAAATTATCCTAATGTAAAAGCAATGTTAAAACCAAGAAAAAGAATAGGACTAAAGGAATTTTATTTTTCTACCAATACTTCATCTATGAGAGTTAATCAATATAAAAATAACTCAAATGCTAGTATTTACTTTTATCATAAGGGATTAATTAAATATGTTGGTGTTATGTTAAAAGGGAAAATGGAAATTTTAACAGATCAAGAAACAAAAAGTATGATTTGGAAAAAAGGTGATACAATGTTTTATAAAAAAGGGGTAACAGATCCAGATTATTGCGTTTTAAAATTTACTGCTATAAATGGAAGATATTATTGTGACTTAGAAACAGAAAATTTCGAAATTGAATGATAGTTAAGCTAGAATTAAAAAGATGTGATGGAACTTATGAAACACTAGAAAAATGCCATATTGTGGGAAGCAAGAATTTATTAAAGGAGTACAGACGCATCAAGCTTCAGTTTGCCCAACGATTTTATCTGTAAATTTTCAATTCCAATATTTATATCATATAATATGCCTTAATTGCGGGGCTGCAGTAAAGTCTTATGTAAAAAATCTTAATAAAATCGCAACAAAAATAATAGGTTATAATTTGAAGACTTGAAAAAAGAAGATTAAAATATTGTAAAACATGTCAATTTATGATAGAATGATAATGTCTTTTGTAAAGGACATTATTATGGTCTGTTGGTGAAGTGGCTTAACACACCACCCTCTCAAGGTGGCATACGTGGGTTCGAATCCCATACAGACTACCAAATAAATAATAAACTCGAGAAATACTCGAGTTTTATAATATTTAAAAAGCAGGGGAAGAAAGATGAATAAAGATCTAATTAATTTTTTAAAATGGCAATTACTTGCAAGATTACCACATGGTAGTATTTATGAGAGAGTAAAAGAAGGAATGAAAAATATAGAATTAACAAAAGAAGATCCATTTTATTATATTTATTGGTTAGATTTAAATAGAAGTCATTTAAAGAAATACGTATTGGGAACTTTTAAAACGCAAAATGCTGATTATATTCCTTTTATTCGTTTTTTAGATCAAAATTATAGATGTGGTAAATTTTATGAGATGAAGACCTCTTTTGGAACAATTCAAATACCAAGACCTAAATTAGAAGATTATAAATGCTTTAAAGCAGAATTTCTAGATATTGTTATGCCTTATTTAGTAGATGCGCCGCTACCTTTTTTGGAAGGCCCATATGAATATCAGGATGTTACTTTAGAAACAGGAGATGTTGTACTAGATTTAGGAGCTAATTATGGATTATTTTCTAGTGTTGCACTTGCCAAAGGCTGTGAAGTTTATGCATTTGAACCAACGCCTCAAGTAAAAACAGACTATTTAGATATGTTGGCTCAAAGAAATTTGAATTTAAAAGTAGTAGAAGAAGCAATTTCTAATACTGTTGGAACAGCTTTGTTTGAAACAAATTCGGTCGCATCTTGTAACAAAATAGTAGTAGCGGATACCAAAACTCCAACAGTGTTAGTAAAAACAACAACAATTGATGATTTTGTGAGTACTAAAAATTTACATTGTATTGATTTTATCAAAGCTGATATAGAAGGAGTAGAACGACTTATGTTAGAAGGCGCAAAAAGAACGATTCAAGAATTCGCACCTAAATTATCTATTTGTTACTATCATAAAATAGATGATTTGAAAGTACTTCGCAGAATGATATTGGAAGCGAATCCAAATTATGACATTAAAGTGCAATATCGAAAAATTTATGTAAAAGATAGAAGGAAAAAGTAAGTATGAAAGAAGTTTATAACGAATTGGAAAAATTTAAAATTCCTTATGAAAAGGTAGATCATGAAGCAGTTTTTACTGTAGAGCAATCTCAAAAGATAAAAGAGAAAATTGATGGAATTGGGTGCAAAAATTTATTTTTAAAAGATTCAAAGAACAATTATTATTTAATTGTCTTAGAAGATCAACATCAAATCTCATTGAAAGAAATAGCACAGAAAATTAATTCCAAACGGTTGAGCTTTGCTTCAAAAGAGGAATTAGAAAAAATACTTGGATTATATCCAGGAGCAGTTACCCCATTTGGAATTTTAAACGATTTTGAAAACAAATGTATCATTGTGATTGAAGAATCTTTAAAAAATCAGAAATTATTATTTCACCCCAATACAAATACAGCAACAATATCGATTGCATATTTGGATTTAATAGCATTTATTGAGTTAAAAAAACATGAATATAAAATCATAAAATAAAAGATGAAAATAAAGAATATTTCTGTTGTTTCATCTTTTTTTATGCTATACTTTTAATGGTGATAAAAGTGATATATTTAGATTATTCTGCAACAACTCCAGTAGAGGAACAAGTATTAGAAAGTTATATAAAAGTTTGTAAAAATTTTATTGGAAACCCTAATTCATTGCATCGTTTAGGAATAGAAGCAAATGAATTGATAGGGGATGCAACCAATCAAATTGCGTCTCTTTTGAAAGTAAAACCAAGTGAAATTATTTATACAAGCGGTTCTTCCGAATCTAACAATACAGCCATAAAAGGAATCGCACTCAAATATCAAAATCGAGGAAAACATATTATTACAACTGAATTAGAGCATTCCTCTGTAATTGCTCCTTTAAAATATCTAACGAATCTTGGATTTGAAGTAGATTTTGTAAAACTAAATGAAAAAGGTGAAATAGATTTAGAACATTTAAAATCTTTACTTAGAGATGATACAATTTTGGTAACTATAGCTTCTGTTAGCAGTGAATTAGGAATTATTCAACCAATAGAAGAGATTGGAAAATTACTAAAATCGTATCCAAAATGTTTTTTTCACGTAGATATGACACAAAGTATTGGCAAAATTGATATATCGTTTGAAAATGTGGACTTAATTAGTTTCTCTGCACATAAATTTTATGGAATGAAAGGAATTGGGTGCCTAATAAAAAAAGAAGGAATTTCATTTGAACCATTGATTCATGGTGGAAAGAGTACAACCATTTATAGAAGTGGAACTCCAGCTTTACCACTTATTGTTTCCCTAGCCAAAGCTCTTCGTTTAGCGCTTACGAATTTAAAAGAAAAAGAAGAAGGGATAAAACAGCTCAATTCTTATTTGAGAGAGGAATTAAAACAAATAAATGGGATTCATATCAATAGCAGTGACAATTCTATTCCTCATATTTTAAATTTTAGTGTTCCAGGAATAAAACCAGAAACTTTACAACATGCATTAGAAGAAAAGAATATTTTCATTTCTACCCAAACCGCATGTTCTAAAGGAGGAAGTGCTTCTGCAGCAGTGATGGCGGTTACTCATAATGATAATTATGCTGCAAGTAGTTTACGTGTTAGCATTTCACATAAAACAACAAAACAAGAGCTTTCCTTTTTTATAGATGTATTAAAAGAAATATTAGAAAGGTTGGCATTTACCAATGAACGAAGTGAAAAAAATAGATGAGTTGAAAGACTTAGAATGTGTTTCTTGTTGTAATTTAAAAGAAGAAACAATTACATCTTTTGATCACTATATTGAATTTCAAAATTGTACATTTGAAAAGATAATATTTGATGGAAATTTTGAAGGAATCCGATTTCAAAATGTAAAGTTTAAAGAATGCTGTTTCTCAAATTCTAATTTTTATGGCTCTAGTTTTATTAACGTGATTTTTGAAAGTTGTAATTTAATAGGAATTGATATGAGTGGAAGTACTTGTATTGATGTATCAATTCTTAGTTCTAAATCAAATTATAGCAATTTTAATGATAGTATCATGAAGCATGTGAAACTAATGGAGAGTGATTTTAGTGAAGCTAGCTTATCAAGAGTAAAATTAGAGCAAGTAATATTAAAAAATAATCGATTTATCAAAGCAGATTTTCATAATACATCTTTAAAAAGTATAGATTTTAGAACCAATGAAATGGAAGGGATTTTCGTAAATTTAGCGGATTTAAAAGGCGCAATTGTAACTCCGAATCAAGCAGTTTGTTTTTTCCCTCTTTTGGGTCTTACAATTAAGGAGGAAAATGAATGAGAGTCATTGTAATTAGTGCGATTTGGTGTAGTAGTTGTTTGGTTATGAAAAAAGTATGGACCAAAGTCAAACAAGAATTTCCAGATTTAGAATGGGTAGAATATGATTTGGATTTTGATCAAGAAGCTTCCCTTTATCAAGACTTAGAAAAACTTCCTGTTCTTATTTTTGAAAAAAATGGTTTGGAATGTTCTAGATTGATTGGAGAAAAGTCAGTAGAGGAGGTTATATCTTGGGTAAACGAAAATACAAGTATATAGGGTCTTTCTGGATATTTGCTTTTTTAATGGCTCTTTATTTTCTATTCCCAACTCCAAGTAAGGCATTAGAAAACGTGAAATTATATTTATTTTATTCGAATAGTTGTCCTCATTGTAAGGCTGAAAAAGAATTTTTAACTCGTATTCAAAGTAAGTATTCTAATTTAGAAATTGAAATGTTAGAAGTAACAGAGATTCCCGAAAATTCAGATTTGTTAGAGAAAGTAAAAAAAGCTTTAAAAACAGAGAATAACTATGTTCCGTATACAGTGATTGGGAAAATAGGGCTGACAGGTTATAATGATAATATTGCTAGACAAATTGAGCATTTTATAGAAAAATATTCTAATGAAGAAAGCGTAGATATTGTAAAAGCGATTCGAAATGGAGAATCTATTTCTGAAGAAGAAAATCAAAATGAATTTTTGGAAGAAAAAGAGGAAGATATTCCAATTACAATTCCATTTTTAGGAGAAATTAATCCTAAGCAAATCTCTCTTCCTTTACTGGCTGCTTTTATTGGCTTTATTGATGGATTTAATCCTTGTGCTATGTGGGTATTATTATTTTTGATTAGTATGTTAATTGGAATGAAAGACCGTAAAAAAATGTGGATTTTAGGGCTGACCTTTTTATTTACTTCAGCATTTATCTATTTGCTATTTATGGTTTCTTGGCTAAAAATAGTTCTTTCGATTACTTCTATTATGTGGATTCAAAAATTAATTGCCTTATTTGCGTTCATTGCAGGAGTATGGAATCTTTGGAGTTTTTATAAAGCTAAAGAAGATGGCTGTACAGTTGTGAAAGATGCACAAAGAAAAAAAACGTTATTTCGAATAAAAAAAATTACTTCAGAACAAAAGTTTTTATTGGCTTTTATTGGTATTATTGCTCTTGCAATTTCAGTAAATTTAGTAGAACTTGCTTGCTCAGCAGGATTGCCTCTTATTTTTACGCAAATATTAGCGCTCAATCATTTAACTACTGCAGAATATATAGCTTACATTCTATTTTATATTTTTTTCTTTTTAATTGATGATTTATTGGTATTTTTTATTGCTATGACTACAATGAAAGTAACTGGAATTTCAAACAAATATGCGAAATATTCTCATTTAATTGGAGGAAGTATTATGATATTCATTGGTATACTTTTATTTTTAAAACCAGAATGGTTAATGCTAGAGTTTTTATAAAGACTCTTTTTTTCTTTTGGTAGAAATGTTATAATAAATGAAGTAGGAGGTTTTATTCGCATGAAAATAGTACAAATAACAGAAGTAAGAGCTCGTGCATTACAAGCTGAGTTACAAGAATTGGAGCAAAAAATAGCAGAAGCAAAGAACGAACATGGGAGGGCAGCACGAGAAGAAGGGGGACTTTTCAAAAATTTCGCTAGTCATACAGCTTCTCAAGATATTGCGCGCTGGACTGCGGACAAAGCAAGGATTGAAGAACTGTTAAATCGTGCTGAGATAGTAAAAATAAATGTAGAGTCAGATGAGGATACCGTTGAAATAGGAGATGTAGTGAAAGTAAAAATAGCATATGAAGGAGAAGACCCTGAAGAATTAAAGTTCCAAATTGATGGGCTTCGTCACATTTCAGAAGTTGTAAATGTAACATTTGAATCCCCTATGGGAAATGCATTGCGTGGCAAAAAAGTTGGAGAACCTTTCTCGTTAAAAAGATCTTTAGGGAGTCCAACAGAAGCAGATGGAACTATTTTGGGTATTGTAAAAGCCAAAGATTTAGAAACCAAAATTGGAGAAACAGAGTTTAAAAAACCATATACATTAAAAATGCATTCTTAGGAATGTTTTTTTTTTTATTTCATATATTGTCATAGGAGGTTAGTTTTATGAAGAAGTTAAAACCGTTTATTTTCCCACTTATTTTAATTGGTTCTGTTTTAATAGGATCGTTAATTGGTGTCATTTTTAAGGAAGATGCAACAGTTTTAAAACCATTTGGAGAAGTATTTTTAAATTTAATGTATACACTTGTAGTGCCACTTGTCTTTTTTACGATTTCATCATCCATTGCGAATATGGTAAATATGAAAAGACTGGGGCATATTTTAAAATATTTATTTATAACATTTTTATTTACAAGTTTTGTAGCAGCGGTTTTAATGCTAATCGTGTCCTTGATTATTGATCCAGTAGGAAGTGCAAGCATTCCTTTTGTATCTGAAGGTCAAGAAGCTGTTAACATTGGTAGTAAAATTGTAGAGATGATAACTGTTACTGATTTTGCTTCATTGCTTTCAAAAGATCATATGTTGCCATTAATTATTTTTTCTATTATATTTGGAATTAGTATTAGTTTACTTGGAAAAGAAGGAAAGAAAATTGCGACAGGATTAGAAACATTATCAAAAATTATGATGAAATTTATTCGTATCATTATGTATTATGCTCCAATCGGATTAGGTGCTTATTTTGCTTCTTTGGTTGGAGAATTCGGACCGAATCTACTCGGTAGTTATGCAAGAAGTATGGCTTTATATTATGGAATGTGTATTTTGTATTTCTTTATTGTGTATACCGCTTATTCTTATTTTTCACATAAAAAGAAGGGGATTAAAGCCTTTTATAAAAATGCCTTTGCACCTGCTCTTACCTCTTTGGCTACTCAATCATCATTAGCAAGTCTTCCCTCTAATTTAGAAGCGGCAGAACATATGGGAGTCCCAAAGGATGTTAGAGAAATTTGTATGCCAATAGGTGCTACGATGCACATGGAAGGATCTAGCATGGCAGCTATTTTAAAAATTGTATTTTTATTTGGAATATTTGGAGTACCATTTACTGGAATTGATACATATTTGATCGCTCTTTTGATTGCTGTATTAAGTGGGGTTGTAATGTCTGGAATTCCAGGTGGGGGTCTCATTGGAGAAATGTTGATTGTAAGTCTTTATAATTTTCCAGCGAGTGCTTTTCCAATTATTGCAACAATAGCATGGTTGGTAGATCCACCAGCTACCTGCTTAAATGTAACTGGTGACATTACTTCTTCTATGTTAGTTACTAGAATGGTAGATGGAAAAGACTGGTTAAAAGATTAATTTGCCAAACCTTTTAGAATGTGCTATAATGGCAAACGGCGTGTCTAAAAGGGGGACCTATGAAAGAAAAAGCATTAATATCATTAGATGGATATTATAAAGGTTATAAAAAAAATGAAGTAAAACAATCCGAGATTATTGGAATTTTAGATCTTGATACAGGAATTTTTAAAGGAATAGAAATTCCATATGATGATTGTAGTGCAGAAAACTATGTAGACTTAGTGGCTTATATTTGTCAAGCTTATAAAGCATCAAAAAGTTTTTCATTAATAGCTGGCTATTATGATGGAAAAACTTTGGAGTATCGTGGATTATTATCTGATAAGAGTATTGCGTTTGGCTATTTTGATTTAGATAAAGAAGAAGAACGATTGAAAGGAAGAGAAAAAGAATACTTAAATGGAAAATTTACGAGAAGTTTTAAAAGACCAGTAAATCGATATGATGCAATTATATGTCTACCACAACTTTTACATTTTGAAGGTAATACAGAAATTACTAAGTGTTTTACTTACCTATATGAACTTATAGAAGTTATATTAATGAAAGCGAATAATAATTCTGGTTGGCGTGGAATTCAAATTTCAGCTGAAAGTATAGCTCCAAGAACAGCGAAAAAAACTTATATGATAACTCCTTCTATAGGTGAAGTAAAATAGAAAAGGGAAGTGTAACACTTTCTTTTTTGTCCTAAAATTAGACACCTTAATAAGCAAAGAGAGGAATGATAAACATGAAAAAGCAACTTATAGTATTAAATGGATTTGATTATGATTATTGCGAAGAAATAAAACTTTATAGATTATTGGGACTATTAGATCAAACAACTGGAATGTTTGAGGGAGTAGTGGTTGTAACAGATGCCTTAGAAACTTTAGAGAAAACCAAAGAAAAGGTTCGTTCGCTGGATCTTATGTCAGCCAAAGTAGTAATTGGAGTTATTGGAGAAAAAATAAATTATTCTACCTTAGATATGTCAAATGGAACAGTGAGTCATACTGTTTTAAAGCCATTAGAAAATCGTTCTTTTTATGGACATGAGCAGCAAGAAGAATTATTTGTGGGAAGAATCAGTACTTGGTTTAAAAGTGCATCTCCAATACAAGCAGTAGAAGATTTTGAACTAAAAGCAGCTGTAGGAAATATAATATCTTGTCACCAAAGAAATTTCCTTTGGAAAAAATTACAGGCTAATGTAATGGCAGAAAAAGAAGCACCAAAAGTGAAAGCTCTCACTGATTAAAGGTCGCTTTTTTTTATTCCAGATTGACGAACAAATGTATTCTATGCTATACTTTTTATAGTAGAAGGTGAAAATATGATCTCATTAGAAAAATTAAAGCAAGAAAATAGTATTATCATTACGCCATCTAATTATAAGATGGTACTTTTAAAAGAATTGTCAAAAGAATCAAGTTTTTATCATATTCAATTTTTAACTTTATCTGAACTAAGAAAGCTTTTATTTTATGAATATCGTAAAGATGCTTTATATAAACTTTGTAATCAATTTTATCTAATTCCAGAAAATGGAGCTATTCTATTAGATGCAATGTATAGTATCACAAAAGAGGAGCAAGATCCTGATTTATTTCAAAAAAAGGAATGGTTAAAAGAACAAGGATTAATAGTGGAACATCCTGCTTTTTTAGAACAGTTAAAAAGATCACATGTATTTGTTTATGGTTATGAAGATTATGAGATGAAACCTTTTCTTTTTCTTTTGAACATTTATACCAAAGTAGAGTATTTAAAAGAGATAACTCCAACTTTTCTTCCAAAAGTGACAGAATATGAAACATTAGAAAAAGAAGTAGTAGGAACTGCTGAAAAGATTTCTTGCTTATTAAAGGAAGGAATTTCAGCTGATCATATTTTTTTGGGAGCCTTGAATAATGATTATAAAAGTGTTTTATCAAAAATCTTTTATCAATTTGGTATTCCTTTAGAATTTTATGATTCACATACTTTATATGAATATCAAATGGTTCAAGATTTTTTAAAGATGATCCCGTATGAATCGTCTTTAAAATCTTTGCCAGCTTTACTTTTTGAATTGGAAAATAAATATCCGAAAGCAAATCCTTTTTATGCTGAGATCTATGAAATGCTCGCTTCTATTTTTAATAAATATTATGACGAATCAAAAACCTTCTTAGACATAAAAGAGATCTTGATTTATGATTTAAAAAGAACAAGTATAAAGAAAGAAAGTTACTATAATGTGGTAAAAGAAGTTGACTTCTTATCAACTGCTTTTCAAAAAGACGATTATATTTTCTTGATGGGAGTCAATTTAGGAGAATTTCCAATGATTTATGAGGATACTGATTATTTTAGTGATGATCAGAAAATGCTTTTAGCGCTTTCAACATCTTTAGAAAAAACAATAGGAGAAGAACAAAAAGTTGTACGAAAAATAGAAGCGCTTCCCCATATATTTTTGAGTTTCAAAAAAAAGAGTCCTTTTAAGGAATATTTAAAATCAACTTTTTTAGAGTTATATGAGATAGAAAAAGGAGAATATCATTATACCAATCAGAATTATAATACCTATCTTTTAAATTCTTCTTTAGATGAATTTATCAATTTTAATCATAAGACAGTGGACTTGATCAACAGATATGGCCTTGAAACAATCCATTATGGAGAATATGACAACCAATTTACAGGAATTCATAAATCCCTATTTGAAAAATATGTTCCTTATGTTGTTTTATCTTATACAAGTATGCAGAAATTTTTCGAATGCCCATTTAAATACTATATTGGCTCAATTTTGAAAGTTGTTCCACCATTTATAGAAAGTACTAGTTTGATTGTTGGAAATTTATTTCATTCAATTTTGGAAAAATATTATAAGAAAGAAAATGATTTGGACGATATTATCAAAGAAGAACTAGAGCAAATAGAAATGTTTCCAATAGAAAAAAGAAACTTTTATTTGCAAAAATATGAATTAGAAATTAGAAAACTTATTAAAATCATGGATACTCAGCTTGCTCATTCAGAGTTTAAACCAACTTTTTTTGAGGAAACGATTGAATGGACTGAGGGAAAAAACATCACATTTAAAATATTTGGAAAAATTGATAAAATTTTAACGGTTGATGATGGAGAAAACTCTTATGTCATTGTAGTTGATTATAAAACTGGATTTGCAACTAGTGATTTATCTAAAGTGATTTATGGAATGAACATGCAATTATTAATTTATTTATATTTGATTTCAAAAGAAAAGAAGTTTCAAAATTATAAATTAGGGGGGGCCTATATTGAATCCATTGCAGCTGTTCTTCCTAATTATGTAGAAGGAAAAACTTTAGAAGATTTACTATTTGAGCAAAGTAAGCTAGATGGTATTAGTTTGAAGCGAACTGAATTTATAAGTAGACTAGATACACATTATAAAATTTCTAGTTATATTAAGGGTGTGAGAGTAAAAAAAGATGGAGATTTTTATGCATCAAATCGTTTGCTAGAAGAAGAAACGTTAAAAGAATTGTTAAAGATTGTAGAAAAGAATATTAGTAAAGTAGAAAACGCAGTAGAAAATGCTGATTTTCCTATTGCACCTAAAAAATTCTCAAGTGAATTTAAGGAACAAATTAGTAGTTGTAGTTATTGTTCCTATCGAGATATCTGTTATTTAAAACCCAAAAATGTAGTTCGATTAAAAGAATATAAAGATTTAGAGTTTTTAGGAGGTGAAAAGAATGATACCAATAAAGCCAGCAAATGCGACATGGACTGATGAACAATGGGAAGCTATTTATAAAGATGGCAATAATATTATTGTAAGTGCAGGAGCAGGAAGTGGGAAAACGGCTGTTTTAACAGAGCGAATTATAGAAAAACTAAAGAGAGGTGTTTCAATTTCATCTTTGGTTGTTTTGACATTTACAAAGGCTGCAGCGTTTGAAATGAAGACTAGAGTAAGAAAGAAAATAAAAAAAGAAATAGAAAATGGAAATAAAAGTCTTGAAAAAGAATTAGAAAAAATTGACAGTGCAGCTATTACAACATTTGATAGTTATAGCCTATCACTTGTGAAAAAATATCATTATTTATTAGGAATAAAAAAGGATATTGGAATTGCTGATAATATTGTGTTAGGAATGAAGAAAAAAGAACTCATTGATGATGTATTTCACAATTTTTATCAAAGAAAAGATTTGGGCTTTTTAAAATTGTTAGATACATTTACAATAAAAGACGATGACAAGATGAAAAGCATATGTTTAAAATTGAATGATTCCTTAGAATCGATTGCTCATAAAAAAGAATATTTAGATACTTATTTAGAAAAATATTACGAAGAATCTTTTATTGAAGAAAAAGTGAAACAATACGAAAAGATTTTAGGAAATGAAAAAGAGGAAATTTTAAGTTTGTTGGTTGATTTAAAAAGCAATGTGAATCATCCTGTTGGAATAGAATTCGTTTTGCGTGTAGGGGAGGTTTTAGAACCACTATATGCATGTGCGAGTTATGATGACTATAAAGTGATATCCACGATTTCACTTCCCTCATTTACAAGAAGTAAAAAAATAGAGGAACAAGAACTTTTAAAAATGAAAGAAATTTACGATTCATTAAAAGAGCACTTTATTCGATTAAAAGAACTTTGTATCTATGAAGATAGAGTTTCTTTAAAAAGTTCTATTTATGATACAAGAGAAACGGTAGAAACTTTGATTTCTATTTTGAAAGAGTTTGATAAAGAATTATTTGATTATAAGAAAAAAGAAAGTTTGTATGAATTTTCGGATATTGGAAGACTTGCTATTACATTATTAGAAGAGCATCCTTTTATAGCCAATCAAATAAAAGAGAATACGAATGAAATTATGATTGATGAATATCAGGATACAAATGATATTGGCGATTATTTTATTTCTTTAATTGCGGATCATAATGTGTATATGGTTGGTGACATCAAACAATCAATCTACCGATTTAGAAATGCAAATCCAAGTATTTTTATGGATAAATATAGTAGTTATAGTATTCATCAAAATGGTGAAAAAATAGATTTAAATAAAAATTTTCGCTCTAGAAAAGAAGTCTTAGAAGACATTAACTTTTTGTTTGAAAAATTTATGGATCACGAAATTGGTGGCGCGGATTATAAATCAGGCCATGCAATGGTATTTGGAAATGAAGAGTATGAAAAAGGCGGAAAAACAGTTCAAAACTATCACTTTGAAATATTAGATTATCAGTATAAGGAAATGGAATATGCAAGAACTTATAGACCAGAAGAAATAGAAGCTTTTATTATTGCGAATGATATTCAAAAAAAAGTAGAGAGTCACTACCAAGTTTATGATAAAGATAACCACGAATTAAGAAATATTGCTTATAATGATTTCTCCATTCTTTTAGATCGCAAAACTTCATTTGATTTATATAAGAAAATATTTACTTATTTAGGAATTCCTTTGTTGATACATAAAGATGAAGATTTTGTTTATTCAGATGAGATCTTTGTAATAGAAAATATGATGAAATGGATTTATTCTATATTGGATTTTAATTATGCGAAGGATCATTTACAATATTCGGTGATGAGTGTATCTAGATCATTTGTTGCAGATATAAAAGATGAAGAATTATTTGAATTTTTTATGACACATAAAGATAACTTTCAAGAGTCCTTAAACCTGAATTCATCTCCTGTTTATGAATTACATCAAAAAATGCAGCTATTGGCAGAATATTCAAAAACACATACTTTATCAGAACTGTTGAACCAAATTTATCAAGAGTTTGATATGTATCAGGCTATATTGAAATTGCAAAACATTGAGTTTCTTAGTATAAAATTAGATTACTTATTAGATGTTTCTAGAAATTTAGAGAAAATGGGGTATCAAATATTTGATTTTATTTATTATTTAGAAGAAGCAATAAAAGGAGAAACTGACATTACCTTTAGTAGAAATCAAGAAGCAGACAGTAATTCAGTTAATTTAATGACAATTCATAAGTCTAAAGGATTAGAGTATCATATTTGTTACTATGCAGGATTAGGGAAAAAGTTTTCTAAGGCTGATTTAAAAGATCGATTTTTATTTGATCAGAAATTTGGATTTATTGTTCCTCATTTTGATGAAGGAATCAGAGAAAATTTCTATAAAGAATTGTTAAAAGAAGAATGGAATAAGGAAGATATTTCAGAGCGAATTCGAGTTTTTTATGTAGCACTTTCACGAGCAAAAGAAAAAATGATTTTTGTAACAAATTTGAGTGATAAGGAAACAACTAGTTTTAATGATTTTGTTGATTCAAAAACACGTTTAAAATATAAATGCTTTTATGATATTTTATTATCTATCAAATCGAAATTGAAGCCATATATAATTCCTTGTTCATTAGATAATCTTTTATTGACGAAAAAGTACGAGCAATTAAAAGAGACAAATTATGAATCACTATTAGAAAAATCCAATCAAAAAAGTAATTATATTAATTTAAGTATTCAGAAAAAGAAATTAGAAGAGAAGACTTTCTCAAAAAGCTATCATATTGTAGATGAGAAGGAGCAAGATAGATTAGATCTTGGAATTAGATTGCATGAATGTCTTCAATATGTAGACTATAATCATATTGAAGAAAGTTTAGAAAAAATGGAATTGTCTAATTTTGAATATCAAAAATTAAAAGCATTTTTTAAAGCCGATTTTTGGTCTAAATTAAAATCTCCTATTTTTTATCAAGAATTAGAAATTATAGATATGGATAGTGATATAGAGTTTCATGGTATAATTGACTTGTTGATCGAAGATCAAGATATATGTTACATTATTGATTATAAACTAAAGAATATTGAGAAGGTATCTTATCAAGAACAAGTAAAAGGATATAGGAAAGTAGTAGAAAAAAGGCTAGGAAAAAAAGTGAAAGGAATTTTATATTCTTTGCTTGATGAGACATATAAAGAGGTATAAAAAAACAAATGTATATTTTAAAACATTTGTTTTTTTATTGAATTAAGAACTCAAAGTAGAATACTTTGAGATTTATCTCTGACACGTTATATAATACCATTTTTTACCAATTTGTCAAACTAAATTTTTTTAAAGTCTATTTTAGTCTATTCTCGTTTTTTATTATTTGCTTTCTCAAAAATAATTATTCTTCGCAAAGTATTCTACTTTGAGAAGAGTGGGGGATATTATGGAATATAGTGAAAAAACAGGAAAATGGTTTATTGTATATAAAGGTACGGATATTAATCTGAATGATATTGTTAATGCTCTTAGAAACATTTGTCCACAGTCTTATACTGTAAGATCAAAAACAGGGAATAATTTAATTTTTTCTAAAATAGTTTATGCTGATTATGAAGATGATCGAGATCCGCATTGGGAAGGTGATACTGGAATTCTCACTGTTAATGGATATGTTCAATCAGAAATTAAAAAAGCTGTTGGCGTTTATTCGAAGTATCATATTAATGACGAAGATAAATATCAACGTCTTACCAATTATATGTATCGTGAATATAAAACAGGTTTTTTTGAGAAACTAAAATCCTATATGCATTTTTGTTCTGCTGTTTGGGATAGAGAAGCGAATTCACTGATTGCTGGTGTTTCAGAACCAATAAATGAATTTACACATTTATATTATGGTTATACAAGAAGAAATTCTGAAGTTATGTTTTCTAATAATGCAGGATTATTGAAACAATTTTGTGATGAAGTAAAGGAAATGGACAGTAATACTTATATGAAAGATGGGAAGCTTTTTACCTTGGAGGGGGAAGAAGTAAAAAAAGATACAACACTTATTAAAAATACTAGAGAGAATGCAAACTTTTTAATAGAAGGGTTAAATTCATTGCTGATACAGGTTACAAATGAATCAGTTAGAACAAAAATTGAAGAAAATGTAGAAGCTTATTTGTTATCACAAGATCCTAAAAAAAAGATAAGTGATTATGTTTTTAATGAATTGGATAAGGAACTTAAGACTCAGATTTTACAAATCATAAAACAAACTATAGAAGAATATAGTGTGGAGCATGAAATCACGACACAATTAAATGAACTCTTTGATGAAAAACTAAGTGATTATGCCAGTCATATAACGGTTCCAATCACTCATATTATTAAGTTAAATGATGTTATTTTGGGACAAACTAAGGGCGGATTTTATCATGAAAAATTTGAGCAGATATTAACGCAAATCCAATTAGATGAACCAATTATGCTAATTGGACCAGCAGGAAGTGGAAAGAATGTTGCGATATCTCAAGTAGCAGATGCTTTAGGTTTACATATGTATTATACCAATAATGCATCTAATGAATTTAAATTGACTGGTTTTATTGATGCTGGAGGGAATTACCGAGATACTGAATTTTATAAAGCATTTAAAAATGGTGGTGTTTTTTTCCTAGATGAAATTGATAATTCTGATCCATCTGCACTCATTGTAATCAATTCTGCACTTGCAAATGGATATATGGCATTTCCGCATGAAACAATTGATAGACATCCAGACTTTAGAATTATAGCAGCAGCAAATACTTGGGGAAAGGGAGCAGATTTACAATATGTTGGAAGAAATGCATTAGATGGTGCCACTTTAGATCGGTTTGATAATATCTTCTTTGATTATGATCAAAAATTAGAACAAGCGCTATATCCAAATGATGAAGTCTTACAATTTATGTGGTCATTTAGGAATGCAGTTTATCAATCTAAAGTTCCTCATATCGTTTCAACTCGTGGAATTGGAAAAGTATATAAAAAAGAAATTAATGGTATTCCTGCGTCTTATATTTTAACTTCTAATGTTATCAAAAATCTTGGTCAAGATGATATTAATGTGATCATTGGAAATATGCAAGATATTTGTTCTGATAACAAATTTTATGAAGGTATTAAACAGTTGAGGCTTAGTAGATAGTATGTATAGATATTATAAAAAGGGTGAATTAGATGTTATGGAATATTCATTTGGTTCTTTGATTGAATTTATTGAATATTTAGATCATACACCAACCAATTCTAGCATTTGGGGATATAGAGATTTGGAAAGTGAAACAGGGAATTTTGATTTTTGTCAAACTAGATCTTTAAAGGAAGCCAAAGAATTTTGTAAGTATGGATATCATGAAAATTTTGATAAGCTAGTTGAATTAAAAACCTCTTTAGAAAAATATATTAAATTATCTAGAAAAAGAAGTCAGCAATATAATTTTTATGTCGGTTATGCTCCAGATGTAAAAGCATATTTAGAAGGAAATCCTCTTTCTATGTTGAACAAGCAAAATCCCAAAAGAAGACACATTGACATATATTATAATTCTGCTATTTTAGGTTATGTTTCAACTGGTCAGATTTATAATCGAGGAGCAATTACATTATGTCTTGCTGAAATTTTAGAAAATATGGGGTTTACTGTTGGACTAAACCTCTTTACGATGTCTGAAAAAAATGGACAAATTCATTACGCAAAATTTCATGTGAAACATCCCGGAGAAAGATTAAATATACAAAAATTATACTTTCCTTTATGTAATCCTTCATTTTTAAGGCGACTTGTCTTTCGATTAAGAGAACAAACTCCAGATATTAAAGCTTCTTGGACAAAGGGATATGGTTCTACTTCTGATGATTATACAATTCGAAGAATCATTGATTTAAAAGATAATGATATTGTCATTTGTCAGCCAAGTGAAATGAATGTACAAGGACATGATATTGTAGATGATGCCAATGCTATGTTTCATTATATAGATCGATTTACAAGTGATGAAATAGAGCTTGCCCATGTGAAACGCTTACAAAGATAAAAAACTATTGTATTTAATTACAATAGTTTTTTGATGAATTTATTCTACTGTTACTGATTTTGCTAAATTTTTAGGTTTATCAATATCACAACCTCTTAAAAGAGCAATTTCATAAGCAAGCAGTTGAAATGGAATAATATTTAAAATAGGTTGAAATAAAGGCTCTGTAGAAGGAACTATAATGAAATCATCACAATAATCACATTCTTCAAGCTTTTGATTTGTAACTACGATAGAATATGCTCCTCTAGCTTTTACTTCTTTGATATTGCTGATAGTTTTTTCTTGAATAGAAGTATCAGTGACCAAAGATAAAACTGGTGTTTTTTCTTCAATTAATGAAATGGTTCCGTGTTTTAATTCTCCAGCAGCATATGCTTCACTATGAATGTATGAAATCTCTTTTAGTTTTAAAGAAGCTTCCATGCAAATAGCGTAATCAATACTTCTTCCTAAAAAGAATATATCATTATGCTTATAAATTTTAGAAGCAATGTCTTTGGTTTTTAAATTTTCCAATAACTTTTTAATTTTTAATGGAAGTTTTTGAAAAGCACTTAATAATGGAATGATTTCTTCCATATTAGAACTTTGCTCTAATTTCAACTTTAGAGTAATGAGAGAAAAGAGAGTTAGCTGGGCCAAATAAGCCTTTGTAGTTGCAACCGCTATTTCAGAGCCAGCTTTTAAAGGTAGTATATATTTGGCTTCTCTTGCAATTGTACTAGTAATAACATTTACTAGAGCAAGGGTATCAATGTGATCTTTATTTGCTTTTCTAAGAGATGCTAAGGTATCAGCGGTTTCTCCAGATTGCGAAACAACAATCACTAAAGTTTTTTTATCATAAAACACTTTTTTATACCGATACTCACTAGCGATTTCAACTTCAACAGGAATACTAGCGTATGTTTCTATCATCCATTTACCAACTAATCCAGTATGATAGGCACTTCCGCAAGCGACAATTTGAATTTTCTTGTACTTGGAAAAGTTAGGCAATTTTTTGAATTCCATCTCAGGATCTTTTAAAAAAGGGTTTATGATATTATAAATGACATCGGGCTGTTCATAAATCTCTTTTAACATGTAATGAGCATATCCATTTTTGCCATTGTTACAATTTTCAATATTGAGCGTTTTCCAAATAGGACGAGTATCTTTTTCTTCTATTAAAGTTACTTTATTTTTTTCTAATTTTACAATGCTTCCTTCATTTAAATAGCAAATTTCTTTTGTATAAGAACTAATTGCCATAGGATCAGAAGCCAAAAACAATTCTTCTTCTGTTTTCCCTAAAACCAGAGGACTTTCCTTTTTCATTGCATATAAAGTGTCTGGTTCTAAATCATTGAAAATGGCAAAAGCATAAGAACCTTTTAATTTTTCTTTCGCTTTTTTTAAAGCTTTGATCATATTTTTAGAACTTTTTAAAGCATCATCTATAAAAGCAGCAGCTACTTCTGTATCTGTTTCTGTTTGAAATTGATATCCCTTTTTTTCTAACATTTGTTTTAATTCTATGTAATTTTCTATAATTCCATTATGAACAAGGGTAATATTTCCGCTTTGATGAGGATGGGAATTGGTTGTGCAAGCTTTTCCGTGGGTTGCCCATCTTGTATGTCCAATTCCCAGTACTGTATTTTCTAATTTTACTTTTTTTTCTAACTGTTCTAATCTTCCAACAGATTTTATAACTTTAATTTTATTATTTTTTTGATATGCAATTCCAGCGGAATCATATCCTCTATATTCTAAGGCTTTTAAACCTGTAATTAAAATAGATATCGTTTTTTCTTGTTTGCCTAGATATCCAACTATTCCACACATAATTATCCTTCTTTCCATGATTAAAAAAAGTGTTGGAATGTTGTTTTGTTACAATCTTGATTTTGCTTTTTCACAATCATTCTTTCGAATACACAAATCCGTAACAGTACCCGCCGAATCTTTCGATACTCTGTTAACCTCGTCAACTAACAATAGTCCAGGCGCTAAGTGAAGATTTACTCCTTTCAAGTCTTTACTTTATTACATTATATGAAAAATTTTTTGTTTTGGCAATTATCCTTAACAAAATTTGACAAAAAATAGGAATGTGCTAAAATAAAAGAACAAAAAATGGGGAAGTTTATGGAATTAAATAAATTTAATATAGAAAAATTGATTACTTGGAGCAATGCTCGGATGAGTAAGAGTGAAAAACGCCAAGCAAAAGTTTCTCTGACTTTTGGTGCTTTAGCGCTGATTGCAGCTTTGGCATCTCCATTTGAAGCTTTTTTATTGGGAGTTGCTACGGTTTCAGTAGCAAAACCTGTCATATCTTATATGAAAAATGCGAAAAAACGCATTTTTGCCAAACATCAATTAAAAAGAGTTACAAAGGAATTAGAAAAAAGAGGAATTCATACAACGAAATTAAAGTTACAAAAAGCAACAACTTTTGTAACATATGTAGAGAAAAAAGAGTACCCATTACAGACTGCGACTGCTTATACTACGTTTTTTAAAGACAGAAGTGAACAAATAGTTGCCCTTAGGCAATTAAGAAGTGAAGCATTAAGTGGAACTTATAGTTATTTTGATTGTATTTCTGATTCTATAAAAGAAGCACAATGTAAATGTGTTGAAAGACAAGAAACGGAAATCATTGAAGGACAAGAAAAAGTAAAAAAATTACTATTAGAAATCAAAGAAGGATAAAAATCTTTTTCAAGTTGACCAAAATAGGAGTGTGTTAAAATAAGCGGGTTAAAGAGGAGGATTTTATATATGAATTTAAATAGTATTAATATTCAGCAAATTATTTTAATGAGTAGAATGAAATTAAGTTTTAAAGATTTGTTGATTCGTAATTTATCTATTTTTACATTTTCTATTTGTGCAGCAAGTTTGTTTTTTTCTCATGTATTACATCAAAATTTACCTTGGACTGCTTGGATTGGCGCAAGTGGTTGTTTAGCCATAAAAACATTAGGAGAAATCGCTGCTTACAAAAAAATGAAGTATCAGGCAAATAAAGAATTAACAGCTTTGGCAAAATATTTGAATCAGGAAGGAATTGATGTAAGTCGCATAAGTTTAAAAAAATCCATAGTAGCAGAGAAAGTGCCAAGTCAAGTTATTCATGACTATGGAATTAGTGCGATTAAAGAGAATGTAGCAGTTTTTAAAGATAGAAAAGAAAACTTAATGGCTTTAAAACAAGTGCGTTCAGAGCTTGTACAACAGTTTAGAGAACCAACGAGTGAAGATATAATAGATGGAAATTATGTTGAAATTGTAAGTGATTCAAAACAAGTTGAAAAGATATTGGCAAAAATGAGAATGAGGCGAAATATCTAAATCTGCAAAACAATTATATTTGAATAGGAAAGGTCTGAAATGAAATAATTCTATTTTATTAGAAAATATAAAAAAGACTGTAAGAAACTAGTTATCAGGTTTCATTACAATCTTTTTTTTATATTATTTTTTTTTGGACAATACTAGCAGCTTCTACTTGTTCTGTTTGTTTTATTAACATTGCTTTAGCTTCTTCTAATATAGATCTTTGTCTTAGACTATCCATATCTGTAGTTTTAAGCATTTCTTCTAAAGCGCTTTGTTCTTCAGTAGATAATATATCATCTAGATTCCATTTTTTATCTGTTTGTAATGGAGGATTACTAGGATCTGAAGTTATTGTTTTTTGTCTGCTTTCCATATCACTGGATACTTTTTGTATTTGAACTACAGCAGTTTTTTTCAAGTCAAATGGTGGTTTTCTAGATAACTTCAATTTTTTCTTTCGTATTAAAAACGATACAATCTTGTTTTTACAAGCTAATTGTTCAAATTTCCTTAATTTTTCTATATCTGTGCAACTAGATTTAAACCAATTATATAATTTCATCTGTATTTGTACTGATTTAACCAAAGTAATTGGTGATAGCGGTGGAGCCATTTTAAATTGGTCCATCTCTATAATCAAATTTGTAATTTCTTCTTTTGAAGCATACTGCTCAAAATGTTCTATGAAACCTGGCAAATTACAACCAAAATATAAGTGACTCATCTCTTTAGGATTTTTAAAGAAAAATTCTAGCATTTCAGCGAATTTAACTAATTCTTTATAAGATGTCGCTTTCTTCTTTTTATGATAAAGTCTTGTTGCTAATAATTCAGTATATCCTTCGGTCAGTCCTGTTCCAACAATTGTAAGGCCTTTTTTTTGAGCAAATCCTGACAAAGTTATATCAGACTTTTCATCATAAACAGTAGATGCAGCGTGCAAAAATTCATGACCAAACGCTTCCTTTAAAGCAAATGTTAAGCGATTTTTCTCAGGCTCATATCTTCCGCTTATCCCTCTAGGCAATAATAGAAAGTCTCTTTTTATATCCAAAGTTGCTATATTATTAGATATGATTTTTAAATCATCTTCTAAAACATGATAACGTAATTCTAAAACATAAGGCTTTAATACTTGCTTTTTTCTAAAATCAATCAGTTTTTTATCTAAGAATCCAGTTTTACTAAAAACGAAATTCTTATCTGCAATAATTTTTCCATCATATGGAGACAAACGATGAAGTTGGATAGGTTTGAGTATACTAGAGTAAGCAACTTCTATAAACCATATATTTCCTATCACAAATGCATATTTGGATATAAGATCTATAATAGATTGTATTAATAATTCAGCTCCCATAACTTCCACTCTCTTTTCTCGATTAATTATAACATGGGACAAACTATGATTGCAACTTAATTTCAAAATTATTAATCCAAGGTAGAGATGAAATAATTTATATATATTTTTTTTCTTACTTTTTATTCACTTTATTTTAGAAGAAATATAGTATAATGAATTTGGTGATATTATGGCAAAAATTTTAATTGTAGAAGATGAAGAAACGATTCGTGTGGGATTAAAATATTATTTAGAAGCAGAAAGTTTTAAAATTAAAGAAGCTACTTGTTCTAAAGAAGCAATTGAATTTGTAACAAAAGAATCTTTTGATATGATACTATTAGATATTAATTTACCAGATGAAGATGGATATCAAACTTTTCAAAGAATTAAGAAAATAAAGGATATTCCGATTATTTTTCTAACTGCTAACGATATGGAGATATCAATTGTAAGAGGACTTGATATGGGAGCAGATGACTATATCACAAAACCATTTAAGGCAAGAGAACTTGTCTCTAGAATTAAAAATGTTCTTAGAAGAAGTACAAGAGGAAATGATTCAATCATCACTATTAGAGATGTCAAAATTGATATGAAGCAAGCTAAAGTTTTTAAAAATGGTGTTGATGTTATGTTAACGGCTCTGGAATATAAAATTTTATTAATTCTAGCTTTGAATCCAAATGTAGTTTTTTCTAGAGAAAAGATTTTAGCGGATATTTGGGATGTAAATGAGGCATATGTCAATGATAATACTTTGACTGTTTACGTAAAGAGAATAAGAGAGAAAATTGAGGATAATCCAAATGAACCTAAAATTATTGAAACGGTTAGGGGTGTTGGATATAAAGTTGGTGAAACATGTTAAAAAATAAAGAAATGAAGCGACTTGTTTTTTGGGAACTTATTTTATTTGGAATTGCATTAATTATTGGTTTTCTATTTTATCAATTTATAGATTTTAAATATAAAAAGGAATTTGTAAAAAACAATGGCTATATGATATCAGCTCTTTTAAATACTCATCCCGAATTAGAAGATGAGGTTATTACTTCTATTTTATCAGGAAAAGGAGATTTTGAAGAAGGAAAACAAATTTTAGAAAAATATGGGTTAGATGAGAAGGGTTCTTTGAATTATTTAGAGCACTTTCATCATTTGCAAACAGAAATTATAGTGTTCACTTTTTTGGTTATAACTGGAATTTTTTTCTTACTCTCTTTTTCTTATTGGGTCTTTTTAAAAAGGCAGCATCAGAATTTAAATTCTCTTAGCGAATATATGGATCATGTTTTAAATGGAAAATATAATTTAGATATAAAAGATTATGAAGAGGGTAATATTAGTACTCTAAAAAATGATGTTTATAAGTTAACAGTGAAATTAAAAGAAGGAAGGGATCAATCCCTACAGGATAAAAAGGAACTAGAACAGGTCTTATCTGATATTTCTCATCAAATTAGAACGCCTTTAACAAGTATGTATGTAATTAATGATTTATTAGGAAAAGATGACATAGATTCAAAAGCCAAACAAAAATTTCTAGAAAAAAATAGATTACAATTAGAACGAATAGAATGGCTTGTCACAACACTTTTAAAAATGTCTAGATTAGATAGTGGAAGTGTTCAGCTAAAACTAGAAAAATCTAGTATAAAAAAAGTAATTGAAGAATCTTTAGAACCTCTTCAAATTCCAATAGAATTAAAAAATATAATGGTCAATTTTGATTTAAAGAAAGATATAAAAGTTTTATTGGATCCTCATTGGACTGTTGAAGTGTTTGTGAATGTGCTTAAAAATGCATATGAACATACCAATGGAGGAGGCTCAATTACAATCGAAGTTTCAGACAACCCTCTTTATACAGAAGTATCTATTCATGATACAGGCAGTGGTATTAAAAAAGAAGAATTGCCTCATATATTTGAACGTTTCTATACAGGAAGCAGAAACAAAGAATCCATCGGAGTCGGATTAAATATGGCAAAAAAAGTGATGGAAAAACAGCACGGGGAGATACACGCAACTTCAGTGGAGGGAGAAGGAACAACCTTTTTTATTAAATTTTATAAGAATATGATTTAGATAGAATTTTCTATCTTTTTTTCTGGTAATAAGAATAACAGCTTTTGATAACAAGCAAAGTGACGAAACTGTCACGATAATAGTCACAGTAAAGTCATAATTATTAGATAGAATGATATTGTGTTAAGGAGGGATTTAGATGAAAGAAATTATTAGCTATATACTTCCAGTTATTATAGTATTTGGCTTGATTGGAATTATAGAAAGTGCTATGCTATTTGAGAAGGCTGAGGAGGAAGTTTCATCCTTATATCCAAAAAAAATTACATGCAAAAAATAAGAAAGGAAATTTGTTATGGAAATATTAAAAGTAGAAAATTTATGTAAGACATATGGAAAAGGAGAAACTTTAGTGAAAGCTTTAGATCATGTTAGTTTCTCTGTAGAAAAAGGAGAATTTGTTGCGATTGTAGGATCTAGCGGGAGTGGGAAAAGTACTTTATTACATATTCTAGGTGGAGTTGATAGACCAACTAGTGGGAAGATATATGTAGAAGGAGAAGATGTTTATAAATTAAATGAAACAAACTTGGCAGTTTTTAGAAGAAGACAAGTAGGGCTCATTTATCAATTTTATAATTTGATTCCAATTTTAAATGTAACAGAAAATATGACATTGCCAATTTTATTAGACAATAAAAAAGTAGATCAAAGTTATTTGAATGAATTAGTAGAAACATTAGGATTAAAAAATAGAGTAGGACATCTTCCAAATGAATTATCAGGTGGACAACAACAAAGAGTATCCATTGGAAGAGCTTTAATGAATCACCCAGCACTACTTTTAGCAGATGAACCAACAGGAAACTTGGATAGTAAAGCATCAAAAGAAATTGTTGAATTATTAAAGTTATCTAATAAAAAATATAAACAGACGATTATTATGATTACACATGATTATAATCTTGCTTTAAATGCAAATAGAATCATTACCATTGATGATGGAAAAATCATAAGTGATGAGAAGGTGCAATCATGAAAATACTAAACGAACTTACCATTAAACATTTAAAAATGAATAAAAAAAGAACGATTGTAACCATTATTGGAATTATTTTATCAACCGCTTTGATGGTAGGGATAGGACTTTTATTTTCTACAATTCAAGACAATGCAATTCGTACTACAAAAGAAGAAAATGGAGATTATCATGCTCTTTTATATGGTTTAAATAATAAGAAATTAGATGTCCTTGCAAATAATCATCATGTAGACAACTATTTTTATGAAGCTCCAGTAGGATTTAGTGAATTTTCAGATAGTAAAATGGATAATAAAAAATACTTT
>CANRVY010000008.1 GCA_947643405.1 uncultured Mycoplasmatota bacterium
CCAGATTTATTTGCATATGAAAAGACTGTTGAACATATTTGTCAACAGTCTGAACTGAAAGTAAACTTCAGTTTGTATTATCTTTTTTTCAATTTAATGATTAACTTATTTAGCTTGCTAGGATCGCATCAATACATCCAGCAATTCCAGCTCCATCGTCTCCTGCAACTAAACCGACTACTAATTTCACAATTACCACTACAAAGAATACAATAGCTGCTGCTACAATACGTTTAATAAATGTTTGTTGTCCCTTTTTAATTTCGTCATCTTTTTGAGCCATAACTGCTTTTCCTAAATCTAACATACCCCAAATAATTAATAAAATTGGAACAACGATTTGGATTAAAGTTACAGCTAGTCCAATAATGTGAGCAATTTGATCTGGTATTCCTGTTGTTCCTCCCATTAAATCTTCACAAACATCTAATACATTCACTAAATTCATAAAATTCATACTATACCTCCTCGTGTATATCATTACTATACTTGAATTTATAATATTTGTCAACAATTACAAGTTAAATAGTCCTAAAATACTACGCTTTTTTTCTTCTTCTTCACCAATTTGTTGTCTATCAAAACCCAATCTCACTAAGAAACGATTTAATGCCATAATTTCTTTTTCTCTCTCATCAAGTGGTGGCATATTATAGAAAATCTTTAACTTAGATTCATATTCAAAATCTAATACATCTTTCGAACTAAGTAAGCTCTGATTCAAAATAACTTTTTTACCTTCTAAATTCTTTAACACTTTTGGTCCCAACATCATCATACGATTCAATTTAATAATAGAAGGTTCAATTAAATAAACAACAGTATGTACCAAAGACTCAGCAACAGCACTTTCATTAACATCTACTAAAATAATATCAGAACTACTATATTTAGCAAGTAATCCACCAACTTCACTGCTCGTTGAACTAATCAAGTCTTTATCTCTAAAATACATAAAATCTCTTTTATCTACTTCTATTGCTTTCACATCATAATTTTTTTCTAATTGCTTCTTCATCATATAGACTAAAGTGGTTGCTCCTGACTGTTTGGTCACATTTTTAATTCCAATAATTCGAACACCTTGATTTGGAACAAAACGTTCTAACACATTTGGCTCTGTATTCGAATCTAATTGGTGAATATGAGCAACGTCACGATAATTATTCGGATGCTCATATAAATACATGATTCCTTCTACATTTCGTGTAAAATTATAAATTCCCATCGAAATTAATTTTGATAAATACTCGGATGAGGTTCCCTCTGGAGAATCATCCAATAACAAAATTACTTTATCCATGTCTAAAGAAATTGATAATTTTTGTAAATTTTTAATATCCTTATAATTTTTAATTGCTGTTATATCAAGAATCATTCTTTGAAAGAAAAAATTTTCAAATTGAGCAATTAAATCATCAACTTCAAATTCTCCATTTAATCTTTTTATAACATCAATATTTAAATCTTGGAGCATTGTTTCATATTTATTCGCTACAATAACGTTCATATTATCACCTTTCTTTATACATCCAAATTATATATTGTCCTAGTATCTCCTTTTACAGGGAACTCTAATAATCCACTTAAAAGTGGTACTTCAAATCGCATGTAAATAATGACAGAATAATAAATACCTCGTTCTGTTATGTTTTCATAAACACAATAAGGATAATTAACACTTTCTTCTAATAATACTTTTGAACTTTCCTCTTTTGGCGCAGGACATGTATTATGCCTGAAAATCACTCTTTTTCGATAACCACTATCTCTTAACGCAGTATCTATTTCCTCTATTGTTTCTACATCATATTCCCTATGTTTTTCTATAATTGAAACGATCTCATTTTTAGCTTTAAATGCTTTTGAATAACTTAAAGAGCCAACCAACACAAAAGCGATAATAAATACAAATAAAATAACAATATTGTATAAAAATGTATGTCCTATTGCATCTCTCATGTCATCAACTCCTATTCAAATAAATCAAATGAGCATGTATCTCCACCCATAATATGAATACTATGAGTTTCTGAATAAACAGGAAGTTTCAAAAAAGTACTAATAATAGGAAAATCAATTTGAATATAAGTTGTTACACCCAAATAATATTTATATGGATCTTGCCTATCGCACATCACATAAACACAATAAGGAAAAGATGGATCCTGTGGATACATAATACTTCCTTCTTTTGACTTGCATTTTAATCCTTCAATACGATTATATCCAATTGTTGACAATGTTCTTCTAATTTCTGAAAGGGACAATTCATTATAGCCTTCATACTTTTCTAAAATCCCAACAACCTGACTATTTACCTTGAAAGCTTTAAAATAGCTCATGGTACCAGCAAGTATTGCAAATACCATTACAATAAAGATCGCAATAATCCCATACATGAATGATGATCCAATACTTTCTCTCATGAGCTATTCACTTCCTTCAATTTATTATTCACCTTTTCCAGCTTTTCTACATTCTTCATATCCTGCTGAATCGAATTCATTTCCTACAATGCCCGGATCTTGACATCCTCCACTTTTCCATTGTCCACCATATTGTTGACAACATGACTTATCAGCAGTACCTTTCATCATATTACTAATAAGTGGAGTAGCTACTGCTGCTACAATTGCAATAAGTACAATAGCGATTACTGTTAAGTTTGCTTCACCTGCAGCTTCCTTCATTCAAACATCACCACCTTTACCATCTCATTTTTATTATATCACATTTTTTCTTTTGTAATCAAGTAGTTAAATATTCATCATCATCATTAAAGATGCTAATAATAGGAATAAAATTCCTCCTCCTGTACAAAATAACATAACCATAGTTTTGTTTTCCATTCTCTCAAGACGCTCTTTATATTTTTGCTCTCTTGACTTATTTTGAAGTGAGGAAACAGTTCTTGAAAACATCATAAGTTGTTCCTGTTTATTTTCTTGAGATCCTAATCCTAAACGATACAATAAACGCATCATACGCATTGAATCTCTTACTGGATACTCTTTGGCAAAATCCATATATGGATCTACTGTCATATCTCCAGCCTCAATTTTAGCTACCATTTTCCTTAAACCTGGACGGAAAATCTCTGGGGCTGTTTCAATTGATCTTGCTAAAGCAACTGGAACAGTATAATGTTGAATTAAGATTTCCAAACTCTTTAAATAATATGGTAACATTAAGTTTATTCGGTGCAAATTAGCTTTATAATATGACTTTAATTGCCTATAAGGCATTTTAAAAGCTAAATATCCACCAATAAAACAAATTAATATTTTTACAAAATCCATATCAGATAGAAAGAAGAAGAATAAAACTGCGATCATCAAAATTCCATCTCTAACTCGTCTTGTAAAACATTTTTCTAAATCATAATTATCGCCATATTTAATACTTAATAAAAACTTATAATCGTCTTCCATCAAGAATCTCAAATATGGTTCTGTATCTTCAATAAATTTTTTGGTATCTAATTTTTGGTTTACTTGGAATATTACAAAGAATATTAGGGCAATTATTATAAACATCATATTATTCAGCACCTACATCTTCATTATAATATTTTTCACCGCTTAGCAAGAAGTATGTATTTAAAACAATAATTCCATGTAATAATAGTACAACCCACCATGTGCCCAACATCGCTACGTAAGTTTCTATTCCAAGCAATACTTGAATTAACATAACCATCAAATATAAAATGATACCAAATTGTAAGAATTTTTTATGAAAAGTCGCACGATCTATTCTATCACGATACACATTTTCAACAAGCATATCAATATCGAGTGACATATTTTCTAAGGATGCTCCTGCATCTTTAGAACCTTCATTTGTAATTTGTAAAAACAATTGATGCATATTTTTTACAATGTAAAAATCATATTTACTATTCATATACTCAAGAGATTGATTAATAGTCCCATTCGCATATGCTAAATCAATCATCATTTTTACATCGCTTAAAACTGGTTCTTCTAGTACTCCCGATTCATAAACTCCCTCAAGAGCTTTTACAAAAGATTGAGTCGTAGCAAATTCCATAATTGTATTGGTTGTATATACTTGTATTTGTTCAAATATAAATTCACTATACAATCTTTTGCATCTTAAATAAGTTAAGTAAGGAATAATCATAACTGCACATATTGCGTAAAAGATTGAAATTACTAAATTGTAAAAATAAAGATAAGAGATAACAGATGCACCTACCGCAAAAAGCGCAATTTGAAGAGCATATTGTTTTGGTGTATATTCTTGTCCTAAATCTTTTACTTTATCCCTTACTACTTTAAAGGAAAAAGGAGCATATTGATCATACAAATTTGTTGCATTTTTTATAATATATTTATAGACGCTTTCTCCTGTATTTTTACGATAAACCATAACAAATACAAGAATGACAGTAATTGCAACAAAAATCATAAATGTCATAATTATTCCTCCTTCTATTCAAATAAAATTTCAGCTTGTGTAGAAGCTACTGGAGTTACTCCTACGTTAGATCCTACATTTGGGGTAGGAATATTTACAGGTGTTACAACCGGAGTTACTGGAATATTTTGATTTATAGATGGCACTGGATTTTCAACCTCATTTTTTTCATTTTCTTCCACCTTAATAATATCTTTTGGTAATGTCACTCCCTGTGCATCCAAATAATCAACCAAATAATCGCTAGGTTCTTTTCTATATACTTTTCCAGTTGTTGTTTTTCTGTAGATTGTGTTATATACAGCATTATTGTCTTTATCTACATAGAATTCTGTTACTTCTCCAATTTCACGTACAAAACGCTTTGTTACTTTATCTTGATATCCTCTTATATATACTCCTAATTGAATATACCTGTAAATAGATTTCAAGAACTGTTCAATATCTTGATTAGTTTCTAACAAACTGTACATACGGTTTGGAATAGAAGCTGCTTTATCTGCATGAATCGTTGATAAAATGTAGTGCCCTGATGAGATAGAGTTACGTACTGCTAAAACAGCTTCAGCACTACGAACTTCCGATAGCAAAATCCATTTTGGATTCTGTCTCATACAAGTAACAAGTACATCTGAATAAGATGCAATATTATTTGTTTTCATTGCAACTATATCTCTATGTGGAAAAATTCGGTCCAAGTGCAATTCTAGTGTATCTTCTATTGTAATTAGCTTCTCGTTTTCAATCGTTTTAGAAGCTAAATATTTTACAAATTCCGTTTTTCCTGAACCAGTTTCACCACAAACAATAATATTACAATGTCCAATGACACATTTTTCTAAAAAATCGTGAATATCCAAAGTAATATATTTTTCAGCTAAGATTTTTTCTTTTTCCAAACGTATTTTAGCTGGAGTTTTACGAATAACAACTGCAATTCCATTTCTTGCAATAGAATCATGTACAAAGTTCAAACGTAATTCAGCGCTTTCTGCATCCAAGAAAGGATGCGCCATATTAAAAGTTTTTCCCATTGTATTAGAACATTGGAATGCAAGTTTTTCCATGAATGCGTTATTAATTGCTGGATTTTCTTCTCTATAAATACCTTTTGATAAAGTCTTAATCCAAATTTGTCCACCATTACTATAAGATATATCGGTAATGTCATCTCGCTCTAGATATGGTTTTAATGGTCCAAAGTCTATCTGCTCAAAAATATTGTCATTCATAACTATTCACCTTCTGGATTATTTTCTTCTTCCCCTGTTCCAGTATCAGGTTCATCAATAACTACAGTATGTGAATTAATAAAATCTTTTAAATATTGTGTACTAACTTGAGTTTCTCCATTATTTTCAATTGTTGCTCCATGTGGAACTGGAAATAAAACAACTCCATAATTTGACATATAACTTGCTTTTCTAAGCAAAATATGAATATCTTCTTTGACTCCAAAAATAAGATAAGCTGGTGTTCTATTTTCAGAAGTGTTTTCAAATACATTTCTTCCTTGACTGTCTTTCACAGCTAGTATCTCTACATTTTCTAATAGTTTTCCTACCATGATCTTTTTGTCATCATCTGTTGCTTTCATGTATATATCTATTTTTGTATTTGGCATCATGGAATTTCCATAAGTTGTTTCCATGTTTACTGGGAAGTTATAAACAACTTCTCCTTTTTTTATTTCCACAAAAGCCGAATCTGGAAGCTGCTCTTTTGTCATCAATACATTTTGATAAAACATACTTCCTTCTGGAATTACAGTATTAATTGCAGCATACTTTCCGATAATTAATCCTGTACTTCTAATTACATTCTTTTTTACTGCTATAGATGGTATTTTTATTGTTTCAATATCATCTTTTGTAATTAATTCTCTAGGCTGAATTGTTTTTTTAGCAATTGGAATTGAAATTTCTTTGGTTGCTTCTCTAATTTGTCTTGTATATCCCCAGTATAGTATTCCAATAATTAATACGACACCAAGAATAGTTACTGTATTTTTGTTTTTTAAAAAACGTTTTACAGAAATAATAATATTATTCATTCTTTTCCCTCTCCTTTTCTTTTAATATGGTGTTTCTAATATTGCGTCTATTCTATTTACAATATCAAAACTCATAACATCTGTCACACTTGCTGCTTCTAAGCTTGATACTTGTAAGCTAACTTTAGGTGGTTCCTCATTTACATCATAAATTTTAATTTCATAAGTACGTGCTAATGAAGCATTTTCTGCAAATCTTCTTACAAAATTCTCTACAAACTTTTCTCTATCAATTCTAATACTACGATCTTTTCTATACATCGCTAGATCAAACGCATCATACATTGCTGCTTCTGTTGTTTCTTTCAACAGATGATAATTATGTTCATCCGTATTCGTCATAGCTTGGAAAAAGTAAACGAAAACTATCGATACTAATCCAATACCAATGATGAATACTGCCCATACTGATTCTCTCATTTACTTTACCTCCTCGTTATTCCATCTTGATCATCACAATCATTCCAATTTCCAATTCCACAACAATTAGTTTTACCTCTGTTTCCAGAAATACTACAAGTTTTGAATTGATTTGAAAAGTCATAAGAGCTATCTTCTGGATTTCCTCTTATAAAATAGCTTTTACATTCTTTCCCTTCTGCTGTACAATCCATATTAAAATCATTATAAGTTGTAGATTCATTATATTTTCTAATTTGTTGAATTAAAGCTGGTGTAAGCGTAATTTGATACATAGGTGCTTTTTGATAAATCGCATTCCCATTCACTCCTCGATTTTTTGTAATAAAGTTTTCAATTAAACTTGTATCATTCCAGTTACTTCCTGGACTTCTTCCTTCTCCATTAATTCCTGGGAAAGGCTCACCTAATGAAATTGGTCGATAAATAAGGTTTAATCCCTTTAATCCAGCAGGATCACAATTATCTGTTTTGCAAGGAAAACAGTTATCTCCTTCACAATTTGGATCATCATTTTCAATAATTTCATTATGAACTGTATAAGTACAATCATATTCATAACTATCATCTACCAATTTATCAAAATTATGTTCAAATCCTCCACCAGATACATTGCCACCTGGAGTAAACCCTGGATAAGTAAGTCCAATATCATATCTTCCTGAAGGAGTCATAAAATGAACATGCAATGCGCTATAACCAAGATCAATATAAATTTGACTAGAACTACTACCATATTCACTTCCATTAGCAGCCGTTCCTTGTGGCTTTAAAATTGTACTAAATACACCATCCTGTAATGTATATTTTATTTCTTTATAATAAGTTGAATGTGCTTCCTTTTGAGGTGAATAATTAAACACTACAATTTTTTGACAAGTCATATGACCTGGAGCTACGGTTGGAGGACATTTGTATTTAATTGTAAAACTTTTCCCTGTTGTTGAAAAGTTATTATCACTTGTAGTAGGAATTTCATCTTTTTTCAATAAATCATTATAATCATACTCATCATGTGTAAACTCATCATAATCAATGGTAAGATCTGGGTTAAATTCTTTATAATCTACAAAATCTTTATATAGTGAATATTTAGAATATCTATCTGCTTTTACATCTGTATGACTAAAACTTGCATATCTATAACTATCAAACTCATTCCAAGATGTACATGCATGAATATCGGTTTCTATTGTTTCCATATCCTCTTTCGCTTTTTTGTGTGTTTGAGCTTTTGCTGCACTTCCTGGATCAGGATGACCTAAAGTACTACACCAAGTTCCTGGTGTTACATTCTGATTACCAGATTCAAATGGAGCATAGTATACTGTAGCAGGATACATTGTATACCCAAATGGTTTTTTTTGCTTACAACATGTGTAATAACCTGTTTTTGAATTGCCACAAGTTCCCCATCGAACACATCTATAATCACAATCAAGTTTAGGACTTTGTTTAGAATTTGCGTATGACCAATCTTGTTGTTGTGCTATTTTCCAACTATCCCAAGTAGAAATAACTCTGTCATTTGCTTTTTCCCAGTCTTCTTCAAACTGTTCCGTATTAATTTCTTCTGATTCTTCATCTCTTGTAGAACCATTCGTTTTACATTCTCTTGTACTCGAAAATTGAACACTTTTCCACTCTGGAGCATGGCCTGTATCTCCTACAGTAAAATGATTTCCCGCTTTTACTATCATACTTCCATCTGGAAAATCATATTTCACATCTTCTCTACAGTAAACTGCACAATATGGATTATTATATTTTACATAATAATCTTTAAAAACTTCCTCTTTTGTCCCTGGTGTTATATTATCACTATCAAAAATACATTCCCAATTTTCAGTATCATTAGCTTCCAATTTTGTACTAGATCCAACAGAGCAATCTGCGTTCATCATTTCCTTTAGATGCTCAATCAATTCATCAGCATAATCTCGCCATGTACATTTATCGTTATCTTCTGGCTTACATCCTTTTCCAATCCAAAATTCATCTGAATACTCTGGGTAAGCTTCCATGAGTTCATCACAGCATTCTTCTGTCAATGTTGTATCATTAATATCACAAGACTTCATCAAACAATTTTGTCTAAATTCTTTTCCTGGTTCAAAAAACCAATCATTTATTTTTTTATCAATTTCTGCTTGACTAAGCCCTTGTTGACTATATTCCATTTTCATTTTTTCTTCAAAATAAATACAACAGGTCATATCAGGATCTTTATCTCCTGGCTTTGGAAAATGATTTGGGTTATCCTCGTCACAGATTGGTGTAATTGTACAATCATGAGTAGGAATCCTTTTTTCCCATTCCTCTAAATCACATAACAAGTGATTTTCTTTATAAGTCATTAATGCAGATTTATAATTAATTTCACAAACTGTATCTTTGCACTGAATAACACTCATCATCCATTCAATCGTATCCATACTTTGAACGCAAGATACATAAGTTTCTTCTATTTGAATCAATGGTTGAAATTCACATCCAACTGAACTACAGGCTGGATATTTTTCATCAAATTCTAATAATTCTTGTTTTTTCTGTTCCCACAATCGTTCTTGTTCAGCATTTCCTCTAAAATATACAGCCATACAATTAATAAAAGAAGGAACAGAATCTGATACTAACATACATTGTTCTGGAGTTTGCCCCATTTCTTTATATTTATCTTCGATTTCTTGTAATTTTTCTTCACAACATTCCTTCTCTTGGTCAGTTAGTTCGTCACCTCTATTTTTATCTTTTGGAAATCCCTCTCCCGTTTCGTAATCACACTTTTTTATAATATGTTTACTAATGTCAATAATATTTAGCGCATGACCTAATCTTCTTGTTCCCGGAAATTGAACATCTGCCGCCAAGCATCTGTTTCCGCCACTCCATCCAGTACACGGAGTAGTAGCATAAATACCAATATCATCAAAATCTGTATGCAAACGTTCTGTTGAAGACAAATAAAAGTTTACTTGCATTGCACCTGTATAATTTCCTGTATTCCATACAAGAGAAGCATACTCAGTCGGAGTCATAACATAATATTTTCCATCAAGTTTTGAAGTAGCTTGACTATTCCCTGTCTGCCCAGCCCATATATAAAGAGGTTCTATTAAAATACGATAACCAATTTTGGAAACGTCTCCTTTTGGATCTGCTTCTTGTGTTTCTCTATCCCAAGCTTCCTTATTAGATAAAGAGGCATTGGAATCTTCCCTTGCCATTTTTATTAATTGATTTCCTAAACTTTCCTCAATAATATTTCCTGAAGCATCTACTGTATCTTTTAAAAACAATTTTTCCCAAAATGCTGATTCACCTGAACCATTTGTTGGCATTCCAGAAATAGTGGCATATTTATAATTTCCATCTACTGGAATAAAATTATCAGTACTAAACATACTTGGATCTTTAGTAGTAATAAATTCATTCCCATAACTTGGTCCTAACGCTACACTGCTTGATAAAGCTACTTTGCTATTCACTTTTTGATTATAATAACGCGTCCCAGCATAAAGTGTACTTGTAGATGGGAAAATATCTATAGAGCGTCCTAAAACCTCATATGATGAGCCATCATAATAAATAACAGTAATTCGAGTTCCTCTTCTTCCGCTATAACGACAAAATCCATTTCTCCAAGCATCAGAACAAGAACCATATCCAGCACCAGATGGAGTATCTGAACCATTGTAAATATTTAATGTTACCGCTTTGACATCAATATTAAAACAAAACATGATTCCAGCACTCAAAAGAAATGTTACGATCAAATATTTAAATTTTTGTTTCATTCACTTCACCTCACATTATAGGTCGGATTTTCTATCATGCAGATACAAAACAATTCCCCCACCAACAATTATTGTCAATAATATATATATATAATAATTTGCCCAGAACTCAATAATTGCATCCCAATTAAATTCTTCTTCGATTTCTATTGGCTCTGGCTTTATTTCTGCTTTGTTTAAAAATTTAGTAACTCCCTCATAAAATTCTTTATAGGTCATACTATGTTTTAACCATTTCTGACATAATTCAAAATCTTCTATTCCCTTACAAATATCACTACTATAATAAGGGTTATATGTTGGAAGAGTTACATAATTAGTAAATAATTTTTCGCTTGTACAGTTTGTATCTCTTGCATAAAAGTCAAATTGAATCGTTTCTCCTGGTTGGTAATTTTCTAATTTGAAATCTTGATTATTAGAATAATGATATTTTCCTGTAGAACGATCTATCATATAAATTTCATTTGTTAAATTCGATACTGTAATTTCAAAAATAACACTATATTTAGTTTCGTTATAACGATATCCAAAACTTACATTTCCTGCTAACTTTTGGAGCCTTACTTTATCATTATAACCACAAGCGGCTTTTGCATGAAAAGGAATGGCAAATAATACAACTAAAAATACTATTCTAAGATAATACTTTTTCATATTATCTACCTCCATTCTTAATTATAACATAGTGCTTATTCTAAAACTAGTTTTTGCAGATTCATTTTACTATATAGTTGACATTATTTAATTTGATATAAATAATTTTTATTTCTAACATGCATTTCAATCCAAACTTTTTCAGCATCAATTACATCTGCTGAAACTTCAATATAATAAGTATTTTCTGGAGTAAATTTAGATGGCTTTACTCGATTCATGGTAACTTTTTCATTCAATACTTTACCATTTTTTTCATATTTTAAAGTTCCAAAATAATAAATGAAATTATAAAGATTGTAAATTCTATCTAAAACGATATTATTATCTAGCTCTAATGTTCCTTTTACCTTTAAAATCGCTTTTTCATCATTGCTATTATAATTTGGATGAATAAATTCTGCGGAAGGATAGCATTCTTTATCAGTAATACAAAAATTATAAGTTTCTCTAAACTCTTTACTTATTTCTACACTCAATAAATTCATTTTTGTTTCTTTAAAAATACTTCCTTTAAAATTTAATTCCTCTTTTATATTCCCCTTTTGATTTTCATCATTTTCATCCAGTCTAAATGGCTTTAATTTTACACGAATATATTTGGAATTGATTCCATTATTAAGATAATCAATATGATCAGTATATGTAAACGTCATACTTTTCGTCTGATATTCTTTTGGAATTTTAAACACCAATAATTGCTTTTCAAATGAACTTGATACAATATTGGCATTCTGGTAAGTGTGTCCAAGATCCATTAAATCATCTTTATGATTCATGGTATGATAAAACTTTTTCCCACCAACTTCTAAGTTAACCATTGCGATTTCTAAAGGTTTCGCCTTCCCCTTACTTTTAATAGTTAGTTCTAAAACTACCAATATTTCATTTTCTGTTACAACATTTCCTCTATAATCTTTCGTTGTAATATAACTATTTGTAACCCCTAAATTAAAACTAGTTGTTGAAAACATTGTATTTTGATTCACATCACGATCATATATTCCGATATTCATATAAACCATAAAACAAATTGTAGAAATTCCAACTAATATTCCAATATCGATTAAAAACTTATTTTCATAATAAATATATTTAGCAAATCTCCAGAAACGATTTACTTTTCTTTGTACTTCATTTGTTTCTACTTCAATGTTAACTTCAAATTCTTCATTGTCAGTTTCTTCTATTTCTAATTCTGCTAAATCTTCTCCAAAATGAAATTTTTTGATATCGAATCCTGTTGCTCTTATTAAAACTGTAATCAGTGATACGCATTGAAATCCTTCTAATATCGTAATAAGATCACGAAATAGCCTTACACTCCTAACCTCTAATAAAATAGCTTCCATCTCTGTAAACATAGAATAAGATAAATTATAAAATACTAAAATAGCAACAGCTAAAATAATATTAAAGACATATAGAAATATTGGTTTCTTTTTTACATACATCAAACTTATAATAATCAAAGATAATATAATAACGAAAAACGGAAAAACAAACATCCAAATATTAAACATTGTGTTCGTCAAATTATCAATTGGAGATGTTTGATTAGAAGCTATATACTGATTTAAAAAATTTAAAATTGTATTTGTTTTATATACTAAAAAGGCAATAACCAAAGTCAATAATATATGAATTAACTTAAAATGTTTTACTAAAAACGCATATGGTTTTCTTAGTATCACTTTATCACCCTCCTATTATATTAAATACATTATAACTTATATTTTAATAAAAAAAAAGAGATTTAACACTCTTTTTACGATTTTAATTCCTTTATCTAACTTTCAAGAAAACTATAATTGCCTTTTTCATTTTAAAAGATCATATCATTTTTTCAATTTTTATTGTTATATCCACTTCATTATTCTTTATATTTAATTTGCAATATGAACCTATAGGAAGGGTAAACATTGGATTGGTATGTCCAAAATCCGCTCCACATAAAATTGGAATATTTCTCAATTTCTCCTTATTTTTTATTACTGCTTTCAGTTTATCAATAGTCATATTGCTACATAATTGAAATCTGCCAAAAACAATTCCTTTTATATTACAATTGAGCAGTTGCAATAATGATTCTAAATTCCTATCAAATTCTAACAAAAACACATCATTTCCAAAATCATCAGCATCATCTTCTATAAACAAAATACAATTATCTAAACTTGGCATATATTCTGTTCCTTGCAATAAATTTATTGTACATAAATTCCCACCAATAATTTGACCTTCTGCTGTACCACTTTGAATTGGTATCATGCCTTCATTTTTTAAAATCATTTTTTCTATTTTTCCATTTTCTTTTTGATAGTCATATATTTCTTCCGATGAAGTAATTACAAAATTCTTATTTTCTAATATTTTTTCAAAGTATTGTAGAGTATATTCATTTTCAGAACTAAATCCGCTTAACATTGGTCCATAGTATGTAACCAAACCTGTTTTCTTCTTTATTGCAATTAATAATGCAGTAATATCAGAATAACCAATAATCATTTTAGGATTTTTCCTAATTACATCATAATCTAAATAAGGAAGTATTTGATTAACATTATATCCTCCTTCTGCACATACAATGATTTCAACATTTTTATCTAAAAATGCATCCATTAAATCTGCGACTCGATTTTTTATACTAGCACATTCAAAATAAGCTTCTTTTTCAAAAAGATGTTTTCCTAATGTCAATTCGTAACCCAATTTTTTAAAATATTCTTCCGCTTTTGATATTTTAATTTCTTCTTTTTCTGATAAGCTCATCGAGGGAGCAATCAATCTAACTTCTTTCATGTTTCATTTCCTTTCTAAAAAGTTTTTTTTGTTTTTCTGTAGAATCAATTATCTGTTGTGGTCTTCTCGTGTTTTCTACTTTTATAGCATTTAATACTTGTTTTAATTCTCTATTAGAAAATAAACTTCCACATGTATCTACCACATAATAAACAAGTCTATCATTCAGTGATATATAACTACAAAGTAAGTCATATAAATCTTTTTTAAAATCAGAATAATAACCTTGATATTCGATATAAGATTTTTTAATAAAACTAACTAAAGTCATTTTTAAGTACAATTCTTCTAAGTAATCTGTAGATCTA
This sequence comes from uncultured Mycoplasmatota bacterium, assembly GCA_947643405.1. Lineage (GTDB taxonomy): Bacteria > Bacillota_I > Bacilli_A > RF39 > UBA660 > MGBC102946. The sequence continues at coordinate 14,484 of CANRVY010000008.1, forward strand.
TCAACATGATATTCCTCTACAATATCTTCATTTAAGTTTTTAAATCTTCCTTGTAATTCTAAATCTGCTCTAAAATTAACTAAATTTTCTTCACCAAACAAATAATCTAATTTTAACTTTAGTGCCTGTCTCCATTCATTCACCTGTAATTGATTTCTTACATCTTTTGCTTTTTCTTTTTGTGCATATTCATAAGCTATATTTTTTTCTGATGATGTTACGGTTTCCATTGAAGTTCTCACCAATGACTGAGCAATACGCTTAATAATCGCTAATAGTCCGCTATCAAATACATTTCTTTTATTTTTTATTTGATTATACTGATTTACAAGTGCGACTAGTTCAGTTACATCTGACGTTTGAAATTCACTTGTAATTGGCAAAATTTCTCCATCAATAAATAAATACATTTCACCATAAGAATACACTCTCTCTTCTCCAATTAAAAATAGACTATTGGGTTTACAAGCAAAGAAGACACATCTATTGCTATCTGGCTTTAAATAAGTTTCAACAAATGTTATATTCCTTTCAGTTGTAGCATCATTTGGGAAAAAATCAGTTTCCATAGTAACTGGATTAATACCTAATGATTGAATACGAAACGGGTATTCATATGGTTCTTGTCCATAATAATAATGATCATATAACCCACCATATATTCTTTCTGCTGACATTACACTTCCTGAGCAAATTGACGAAACCAATATATTCTGATTTCTGATTAATTCATTCAGTTTTATTCCTCTTTTTTCTAAAGCAAAAAGAGTACTAGCAAATTTACTATCAGCCCCTATTCCTAAAAATAGCAAATCACACTGTTCTATATTTTCTAATGTTTCTTCTACATTATCCACATCAACTACTGTTAAATTATTTTTATTAAGTTGTCCATATCCTAAGTCATTCAAATAATAATTATAAGCACTAATATATAATTTGGCTCTACTTACATTATCTTCTTTTGAATATCCTCCAATATAAGTAATTTTAATATCATTTAAATTTCCTTTTACTTTTAATAGTTCTCCAAATAAAGATACATATTTTCTTAAAAAGGGATTATCGATCAAGGATTTATTTACTCTTGGATTTCCTCCACTTGTGATAATGGTTGGATAACTTCCCGCTATCATAATATTTCTTTCCATAATTAACATCTCTCTTTCTGTCATTCTTTAATACTAATTAAATAAAATAAAAACTATACAGTCATACCTGTATAGTCTTATACTTTCACACAGGCAACAAGCACCACAAATAGCACTTGTTACCTACAACAATAATTGTCGTATTTTACAAGTGCAGATTATTATGATGATGTTGTCTATTCATTTGCTTTAACATAACAATCTCTCCTTCATGTTTAAGATTATAATGGATAAATTTTCATTTGTCAAATTTTTTCTGAAATACCTTTTGTATTTCACTTGAATGTTCTCTCATAAATGGAATTTGATCCACCAGCTTTAAAGCAGTTTTTAATTCCTCACTACTTAGTCTACTTTGCTTCAATTGCTTTCTGAGATTTTTTAAATCCTCTTTTGTAAAGCCACTAAACTCTGCATTTACAATATTCAAAGTTTCAAGCAAACTTCTTTCTATTGGAACATGAATTCCATTATACATTGTTTCTTTTAATTTTGCGTAATTTGTTTTAAAATCTTCTTCCATAAATGTTTTCTCAAGCTTTCTTGTTTCAACATGAAATTTTATTTTTTTCCCAAACAATTTATAATTTAAATAAACAATTAAAGCCATAATAATTATCTGTGGAAGATGATTTCCTTGTCCCCAGCTTAAAACATTTTTTATAAAATCTTTTTCTCCTGATAAAGTTGTATTACTTACTTGTCTTTCTTCTGTTGTAATAAATGATTGTTCAGAATCGTCCTTTTTTTCTGCACTCAAAATTTTTTCAAAAAAATTCTTTTCTTTTTCATGTGCTGGAGTTACATCAATAATTTGACCTTCTTGGGTCATTGCCCAAGCATGGGCTTCACTCTCTGTTATTATCATATCTTCTGAATTATAAAACCCCACTGTATAAATAAGTTCCTCATCTACGCCTACTGCTAAAGTAGCTGCCAAGTTACAAATAAGAGAATCTATCGAAGCAATTGTTTCATAAAATTCTTTCTCTTCTAATTGTTCAATTTGTTTAGATAATCCAGCATCTTCAATTGGAGTAAGAGAATATAATCGACTCTTTATAGCACTAAAAATCTCATAATCAGACACTGAAGTTTCCAAACCCAATCCTGAAATAATAGCCGTTCTAATTTCTTCAGAAGGATACTCCGTATAGGAAGAAGTTTTTTCTAAATCTTCTACAAAACTATTTGGGAAACGCTTTGAAATTCCATAAGTACAACATATTTGAGGCTTTTCTATAGAATATAATGCCTCAATCGATGATGAATAAATGCTAGGGTATGATAATAATACTTTTCCATCTTCAGAATATACTCTAATTTCTTTTCCTTGAGCATCAAGGTCTATGATCGTAATACTTGTAATTACATAGTTATCCCCAACTGGATAATATAGTTTTTTTAGCAATAATTGATTATTAACAATAGCATTCTCCAAGCTACTTTTAGAAATTCTATATTCTACGCTAAATAAATCTTCTACTTCTTCCATCTCAGAAAAATTAATGTAATCATTTTCAATATTATATTTTACTTGACCACTTGCATAAGCCGCTGAAGTAGCATATTTAGTAGCAAAATAAATTGGTAGTGGTTCTTCTGTAAAAGAAGTTATTTTTGCTACTATTCTATCACTAGTTGCATTATCCTTTGAATCACCTGTCATACTATCTGAAATATCAAAATCAAAATCTAGATCACGCATTTTACGAAACAAATCTTTTAAGTGATTATATTCAAATTCAAATGAACGCAAATGAGGAGTTAATATCCATTCAATTACATTTTTACTAACAGATGAATCTTTATTACCCAAACAATATTGTTGAAACAAATCATAAGAAAGTCCAGTGATATATATCGTTACAAGAAACCCAAACGTGATACATATTCCTATATAAAAATTCGAAAATTGTTTTACATACTTATCAACAGTTGTATATAACCCTGGAACAGTTTTAATCCTATGAGCTTTCTTTTCCTGATACATTTTATAAATATAATCATAAAAACTATGATTATTATCCTTTTTTAAAAAAACATTGTTTTTATCTTGACACAAATAAAGATAAAATGCACTAATTCGTAATATTTCCTGATTGTCATTTTTAAAATTTGCTTGGTGTAAAAGCATTTGGTAATTTAATACCCCTAAGAAATCATATAAATCAGTAACAGCATTTCCAATAACTTCCCCTTTTGTATTTGTAGAAACAACATTCACAAATTTTCCTTTAATCGTTACATTTTGAAAGATTTTCCCATGACTTCTATCTTTATAAGAACTATCGCTATTAATGATATACATTAATCTTTGATTCACAATCAACTTTAACAATTTTAAATTTCCATTTAATAAAAATTGATCAACTGCGCTCTTAATTACTTGATCTGTTATATTTTCTGAAAGTAACATTATTTTTTTCTTATCTATTTTAAAAGCTTCTAATCGATGAATCAAATTTCTTAAATCATCTGGATTTAGTACCAATAATGAGGTTCCAATTTCTGCTTTTATATCATAAGAATCTGTCTCTACATCTTCCATAACTTGGTTCTTCCCACGGTCTAATAAATCAGCCATATTAACAGATAAAAAACAATCAAGATTGGCTTCTGGAAACAAATCTGCTACATCATTTTTCCTTAATAATATTTCCTGTATATTATGAAGATCACATAATCGCGAAATTCTTTTTAATTTTTCTACATAGTCTTCTATCCCAATACTCCCATTTTCTTCATAGAAAATAGCAAGTCTTGTATCCTTAGAATGTTCGATTGGAAAACACTTTTTTTCTATAGCAGAAAGAGCTATTTTTTGCTTTATAATGTCTACATTAACCCCTAAAACTTCACGAATTTGTTCTTGAGCTTCTTTTACTTTTTCAATCGGAGAAAATAAAGATCTGATTTTTTCATATATGATTACTCCACCATATAAGATTCTAGAAAACAGTAAAATATTGGTTTTTATCAATTTTCGTTTCAAAGAAGTATCCGCTAAAACGCCTTCTCTTAATGCAATTGTATCAAATAAATCTCCATTTTGCTCTATTACTTCTAGACAGTTTTTTACTTTTTCATAATCATTCATATTTATTTCCTCTAACGTCTTTTCATAAATAGTATTTTATTTTTCACTTCATCAAATTTATCTAATACTTGTTTTTCACCAATACAAGCAATATTCTGATCAATTCTATGCATATAAACATAATTTACAAAATCTACTATATCAGAAGGGAAAATCTGACTTCTTCCATTCCGAAGCGCTGTAAGCTTCGCTAATTTAAGAGCAAATTTATGTGCCCTGATGTTAGAACCTCCAAACAATCTTTGACCATCTAAAGTCATAGAATCAATAAAACGGAATATTTGCATCATAATATCTTCATCTTGTTTCTCTGTCATAAAGGTAGAAACTGCATATGCTGCTTCTACTAATTCGTCTAACTTCAAATGACTTTCTGTTTTAGATTCAAATCCACTAAAAAATAGTTTTCTTTTTTCGTCTTCTGTTAATTCATCAAAGTATATATTAATATCAAAACGATCATAAACTGCTTGTGGAACATTAAAAACACCCGCTATATCTGCACTATTTTGAGTTGCAAGTACATAAAAATCATGAAATTTATACTTTTCTCCCCCTATACTCATCTGTTTTTCAGCAAATAACTCTATAAAAGTTGATTGCACTTTTCCACTAGCTCTATTAAATTCATCAACTTGTAGTAATTGCATATCTTGCCTATTTTTCAGTTGTTCTTGAACATCACTTGGAATCATATCAGATGTAACAGAAATTCGTTCAGAATTAAAACTTGTTGCCAAAAAATTAGATATTGTTGTTTTTCCTACTCCTGTATTTCCAGTCATCAAAATTTTACTACTCGTATCACAAAGTATGGAAGAAGCAATTGCATTCTTTGCCTTTGACTGACCTATCAAAACTTGATCTAACGCAGTAAGTGTAGAATGATAGATTTCGAGTACACTTTCTATTGCTTTTCTTGTTATCATTATAATCCCCCTTTTTTGCCACGCTATCATAGCATATCACCAATAAATTGTCAATAATTGTTCCTAACAAAAAAATTGTAACAACTGTACAATTTTTCTATGTAATCCTAAAATGTAATTGAAAAGATTCCTTTCTCCTATTACCATTATCAACAAACTCTGAAACATGACATTCGAATTCTTCTATTCTAAATAAGACTTATGTATGATCAATGTAATGACACAATGTTCTAAAAAAGAATTCGTCATAATTAATTTGCCTTGAAACTTTCCATGTTTCCCAAAGCTATTATCTACCTTCAATTGAATGATTTTTCCATCTTTTACCAAAACACCAGTAATACACATTGCATGATCATAATTAACAGTATCCAACAATAATCTTTTATTTTTATGAATATTTCTAATATGTAATAAATGAGAAATATTATATAGTTGATCATCTAATATATTAATATCATAATCCAAGGTTGTTGATTCTTCTGAAGAAAACCAAACACTAACGTTATTTCTTAATTGTTTTATAATTGCTTCTTTTATTTTAGCTAATGGCAAATGCAATATTTTTTCATTATCATTTAAATAGATATTTGGTAAAAAAGAATAACTTTCAAGGAACACCTCTTTTTGATATGGAGTTACAGTTACAAATTCGTCTAAACAATCCTTTAAATATTGATTTTTAAATTCTAATGGTGTATAAGTTCTTCCATCATATTCAAAGTCTATTGGAGGAACACCATAAACTTTTGATAAAAATTGAAATACTTCATACATGAATTCCTCTTTTTTGGCCATTTTTTCTGACTTGGAATCTATTTTTATCAATCCTATTGCATCTTCTTTCATCTTACGTCTTAAAAGCTCAATTGTTAATGAATCATTATAATTAGAATCTAATTCCTTCATATCTGTTACTGGAACAATACCATATTTATTTACAATTTCCCTACAAGAATGAAATGTTCCGAAACTTCCTATATAAAAGTTTGCTTTATTTATAATTATATCTATAGATAAATTATCGCAGCTTATTAATTCATTATATAATGAATTTGCTTTCTCTAACTTATCATAAAAATTAATATAATTTGAGGACAAATCTAAATGTTCTATATCCAATTCTGTGTTCTTTCTCAATATATCTTTTACAACTCTAAGAAACGCAAAAATATTACACTGATAACTACCTAATTGATTATATATTTTGCACTCTGAAACTTCTATATTAAATGCAAACTCAAAATTATTCATTCTTTCATTATCAATACTTGCTTTTAAAATTCCTTGTGTTCTTATTTTAGATTCTATTTCTATATTTTTCTGATTTTGACAATATTGATTATGAAATTGCAAGACTTCATCCCTTGTTATTTCTGTTTTCACATCATTCACCTCTTATTTTTCTCTCCTATTTTATGAATCTCTGCTTCTAATTGTTTGAAAGACTTATGAATATATTTTCTATTAATTCCAATAATTGGCACATCATATTTTTTAATTTTGGAATATAATTTTTCCATAAAAATTCCTTTTCGATTTACATTACCATGATTTGTATATATGTAATTGACAGAGCAAGAAGGTGACTGTTCAATTCCTAGAATTGCGACTATTTTGTAATTTGATTTTATAATCTCTTTTATTTGATTTGCTACGTTTTCAGCTAGCTTTTCACAATGAATATTAAATTCCTCTATATCATATTTTTTTAATCCCATTGGTTCTCGAATTAATTGATTATGAAAACTACTCTCTGCACAAGGCATTTGAATCATATTAATATCATTTTCTATAATAAGTTCTACAAAAGGTTTTATAGAACTTTTCCATTCATATTTTACAAGCCCTTGTGCTTGATAAGCTTGCGCTAATAGACAAAACGGTACAAACACAAAATATTTACTTCTATTATCCACCATAAACATATTTCTCCAATTTTTTTCTTGTCAATCAATAATGCTTTCCTTTCAAAAACAATATCAAACAAATAATTTTTCTTTTACCTTTTTGTAAACCACTTTATAGAAAAGAAAGCATTTTCTTTCTTACTTAAATTTCTAATCAACAAAGTTGTTCTATGATTTTTATTTGGATTATCTGGAGATTCACAAATATATAACTTTTTATCATCTAAATTTATATGACTAAATATTTTTTCCCCACTTAAATCCCATTCTAATACAATGTTATTTTGATTTGTTTGGACTTCCTGTATATTTTTAAGATATGGATACCCTTTTAATTCTGAAAAAGACATATTTTTTATTTTTGTAACTAAACTAGCATCACAATGAAAAAAATAATCTATGATGTTATCTTTAGAAGATGTTACCATTATCTCATCATTTAACTCATTAGATAAAAGTTGAACTTTTCTTAACATTTCTATTTCTTCATATACATCTTCGACTTTTACGCAAATCATATCACTATTATAATCGGTTACAAAGCTCTTACATGTCAAGTTTTGGTCAACGCCATTTACCACAATTGTATTATGAGCATAAGTTCTTTTATAAAACTCTTTTGAGATAGAACTTCCATATCCAGAGCTAGATAAATCATGTGTTAAAAAATGAGAACCATATTTTATTTCAATATTCAATTTATCTGGATGGGCATGATTTATATCGTTGTCTTGATATTTAATAAAAACATTCCAATATTTATTTTTCAAGATAGAAAATCCTGTATCTACCAAATGAATGGTATTTGATAAGTTTTTCTTTTCATCAATGGAATTTAGTACTTCCACAAACTCATTTTCAAATAATCGATTTCCCAATTTAAACACTTCTAGATAATTAGATAAATGAAGATTTGGCCATCCATCATTTGGACTTGGTAAGGAACAATCTGCAAAGCTACATTGATAAACTTGAGACAGCATCTTTTTTGCGATATCATAATATTTTTCAGGAATGATATAATGATATTCTTTCGCTATTATGAATAATTCTAAAATTGGTTTTAAAATAAACAAATGATAGTGAAAGGAACCCTCAAACCAAAAATAATCTTTTGTAATTCCATGATCTAACTGATTATAGAAAGAAAATGGAGAGTGAAACGCATAATTTAGCAGTTCTTCATTTCTAGAAACAATTCCCATCATTCCAATTGCACATATTTCATAGCAATCTATATTATGAATTCTATTAACTTGCGATTTTAATAAATGATATATATCTGGAAATAAAAAATCATAAATCTTTTTCTTGATTTCTTTATTTAAATAATGGTTTATATGATGTATACAATTTACGATTTTAATTGCAATCATAGCCTCATTTAATCCCTGTGCTGTTATCCTTCCACAACGATTAGAAGAGCCCAGATTAGAATCAAATATTTTTCCCTCTTTATTATGAATTTTAAAATATCGATAATTAGAAGAATAGTATTCTAAAGCCTCTTCTATATATTTTAAATATTCTTCTTTTTTCTCTAATAAGTACTGCTTAGAATATTCTTCTAAATGACCAAAAATATGATACCTATATTTTGTGACCCATGCTCTCCTTCTTTTATCATCGTGGTATCTATAATGGCAAATAGGACATTCAAAATCGTCACTATTATTTCGATCAAAATTTAATTCTGCTCCATCCTTATCACAATAATAATCATGTATCCAACCACTCATCCATTTATAGTCATCTTTAAACGTTATCATAAGCACCACCATTATTTTAAAAATTCTATTTTCTACATTATACCGCAATTTAAAGCAAAATAAAATCAACTTTTCCATGAAAAGATGATCCTATTTTCTATTACCATGCACTTTAAATATTATTTATAAAATACAAAACTTTAAATTTCTATTTCTAGTCCAACTCCCACTTCTTGGATAGGAAGTTCTTTTGCCATTTCAATTTTTGCTTTTAAAGATACGCAATGACATGGATATAACAATTTTATATCATTATCTTTTAAATATTGAATTGTTTTTTCCAACCTTTCATCTATATCAAATAAATGAAATCCCCCAATAACACCATAAATTCTAGTTTCATTGCAAACCTTCTTGGCATATTCAATAATATTACAAATCCCACTATGAGAACAGCCTGTTATAATAAATAATCCTTGGTCGCCTTTATATACAATCGCAGAATCATCTTTTATGATATCATCAACTTTTTCTCCATCAATGATACTTTTTCCAATAGAATACCTTGGTTCAAAGTTATTTAGACATGGGATTTCTCCTAAAAAAACAATATGATCATTTATTACAATTGGCTTATTGGATAATTTTAAATTACAAAGATTAGAAAGTTCTTTTTTTGACAAAGGACTTCCTATATATAATCCTGTTGCATCCTCTTTGTATTCAAAACATTCAGGATGCGCTATTATTTCAATGTCTTTTTTTTCTTTCAGAAAATATTTTAATCCTCTTGTATGATCATCATGTCCATGAGATATTATCAATTTATGGACTCCGCTTAAATCAATATTCATTTTTTCTGCATTCTTTATGAAAGCATCAGAATAACCAGTATCAAATAATATTTTTTCTTGATCATCTTCAATATAATAACTTACTGCTGGTTCTCCCAAATAATACATATCTATAAAAGTATTATTATCTTCTAAAACCTTTAATTTCATAACCATTCATCTCCCAATCCAATATATTTTTTTAACATAAACTTTTCTTTTCCAAATCATAAAGATAATATTCATACAAAAATTCACAATTTGTTTTTACATATTCTATATTTTTTTCTATTATTCCAATCAATATTTCATTTGCATTATCTATATTACCCTCTTTTAATAATTCAATTTTTTTAGGGTCTATTACTTTATTTGTATAAGTATGCATATTCCAATATTCCATTTTATAATCTTTTAAATTACTACTCTTAGGATATAATAATTTAAGAAAAGACTCATAGTAAGTTTTTTTCACTTCATCTATATCATTATAATCAAAATCTACTTTTTCTTCCAAATCTAAAATTAGAAAAATGCTTTCTTCTAAAATTTTCCTCATCTTAGAATACGCCATTAAACGTTTCTTCTTAGAAGCTAACGATTTTTTTACCATACTATTTGGAATTGCTTTAATACAAAATGGCATTCTCATATAAATTACTGTTCCAAACCAATACTTAAAGTTGCCTGTACTAATTTTAGCTGTTAACCACCTTAACCATACATCCATAATGGTTATGATTCCTTTTTCTCCTTGCGCAAAAAATACTTTCGAAGTCCTTTCCACATATAAAGCATTTTCTCCAATCCTTGGTTCCAAGCCATTTTTTAAAATAGTACCTAGATTATCTTTACATGTGTAATGAAAAAAAGTATGTTTTAAATCTATTTCTGAAATATCTTTAGTAACTATATTCTTTTCCATACTCATACTACTCCTCACAAATTGTTATTTTCTCTTTTCATTACATAATCTGATATCAAACTGGCGTGGTTAAAATTACAATAAAGGAAATTTGCACTAAGGTCAATTCTTAAATCAATTATAACATCATTTTATAGTTTTGTGCATAATAATCCAATCTTTGAAATAAATTTGGATTATTTATCTCGTTTTATAAAATATATACCTAATACTGAAGTAATCACTATCATGATTATTGGTGCGACTTTAAAGAATATCCACTCAAATGAATGCCATAATGTTCCAATAATAGACCATTCAGGATCGCTATAATCCCATGATTGATATGGGCTTCCTAATACAACCAATAATATAAAAAGTAATATAACACTAGCATCTAGAATTATTAAAAAATGAATTATTCTTTTTATTTTTCGTTTTTGTTTTATAGACAGTTGTTCATTAATAACTTCTAATTTTTCTGATATTACTTTTATATCATTTCTTTCTTTTTCTTCGATGTTTTCACCTAATATTGTACTAATTGGGGTTTCAAAAATTTCAGATATAGATATAAGCATTTCAGCATCTGGAACAGATAATCCTTGTTCCCATTTTGAGATTGTTTGTCTAACAACATTCAACTTAATACTTAATTCTTCCTGTGAAAGACCTTTATTTTTTCTTAAAGTTTTTAAATTATCTTTTAGCATTTTATCTTTCTCCTTTCAACAAATTAAGTTTATTATAAATAATTCGTTGCTGCAAGCAATGCATATTAACTTTCAATTCTTTATAAAAATATTCCTATATAGCTATAAACTATAACCTTAAAAGATGATTTGATTAGTTATATTCTTTCAAATTAAATTTGTTTTAATCATTTATGTAATTAATCGTGCTTCTTTCAAAACAAACAAAAAAAGATTAACCAAAATGAATCTTTGTTTATAGAAAATCGATTAGTCTAGCTAATTTCTCTATGGGGTCAGAAAGAGATATATAACAACTTTTTATATTATTATAACATCTGGATGATTTATCAAATAAAAATAGATTGCAACACAAATATAATCTGCTGCTAATCCACTATAACCATTACAATCTTCTAAAATTGAATTATAAGCAACTATAGAAGCATTGAGTAAATTACCAACTTGATATTCCATTTCTAAAATTGAATATGCTTGTTTAATTCTTCTAAATTTTGTTATATATTCTTTATGTACATTATTTTCTAATTCATTTTTACTTAATTCATAATATTGATACAAATTAGTTGTATCATAAACAGTAGTACTTGGAAAATACTTAGATACATTTCTTGCAATTCTTCTAAATTTGCTGTGGAATTCTACATCTTCTTTCGTTGTATTTTTTAAAACTTCTTCAACCTTATCTAAAATATTAATATCGTTTCTTCGTTCGATAATCTGCGTAGTAATAATAGGTATCATTAGTTCTATAATACCAAAATTTATTTTACCACCCTTACGATTTTTTAAACTTTCCTTTTGCGCTTTATAAGCCAAATCATATATCAAGTCAGGTTGTTTGAAATTATTATTTTTTATTCTCTCAACCAATTCATAAAATACTCGTCCAATATTTACTCCAGATATAAGAAAATATTCGAGTTTTGATTTATCTTGCCAATCATTTTTTCTAGTGGTACAACCTTTCTTTTCTGGAATTGGTTCAAGAACACTTGCTAAAATAAGATAATGCATAATATCTAAAGAATTATAATCCATAAAGACCTCCTTATACATAGCATATTGGTACAATATGCAAATTTTATTAAATTGACAAAATCAATTTAATATCTATAAATATTCTAACACAAATTTAATCATTTAAAAACTCAAACAAAGTAAGTTTGAGTATCAATCAAATCTGGCGTCCATAATGAGATTCGAACTCATGACCTTTTCCTTCGGAGGGAAACACTCTATCCAGCTGAGCTATATGGACATAATGTCATTTTATCATAAAAATACAAAAAATAAAACCGCTACTAAGTAACGGTTATTTAACAATCTGGTGGAGAATAAGGGATTCGAACCCTTGACCCCCTGCGTGCAGGGCAGGTGCTCTAGCCAGCTGAGCTAATTCCCCAGAAATGGTGTCTCGTACGTGATTCGAACACGTGACCCTTTGATTAAAAGTCAAATGCTCTACCTGCTGAGCTAACGAGACATATCATATAAATAAATGGCTGCCTCGGCTAGATTCGAACTAGCGCAATGCCACAGTCAAAGTGTGGTGCCTTACCGCTTGGCTACGAGGCAAAATCCTGTATAAATAAAGTGGTGGAGGGAGATGGAGTCGAACCATCGAACCCGAAGGAACAGATTTACAGTCTGCCGCGTTTGACCACTTCGCTATCCCTCCATAATAAATGGTGCCGGAAATAGGACTTGAACCCACAACCTACTGATTACAAGTCAGTTGCTCTACCAATTGAGCTATTCCGGCAACAAAAAATGGTGGGCGATGTAGGACTCGAACCTACGACCCCCTGCTTGTAAGGCAGGTGCTCTAACCAACTGAGCTAATCGCCCAGACACTTGGACGTATTTAACTATACCAGTTAAACAAGCGTTTGTCAACATAAAAAACTAAATTTTTTCATTATTTTGAAATTTTTTTAGGCTTTGATTAATCCATCCAGGCAATTTATATGCCAAAGTATGAAAACCATGTTTCGTTTCAACAATCTTTTTTTTGTTATTTTTCGTTTTTATTTTATATACAATATTCTTGATACTTAATTTCAAATGACAAGATTCTTCGTCCACGTCAAGGATTTCTACATAAATAGTTTCTCCTATTTTTACAAAATTATTAATATCTTTTACAAAACCATGTGAAATTTCAGAAATGTGAATCAAACCACTATAGTATTCATCAAATGATATAAAAATGCCATAATTTTCAATACCTGTAACTGTTCCACGGACAACCTTCCCTTTTTTGTACTTTGTCATAGAAACACCTCAGACGTATTATAACATATTTTTTTTACATTAAAAACCCTTTACTATTAGATAACTTTATTATATAATACCCTTGGTGAGAAAAAATGAAAGAAAATGAAGCAAAAATCATTGAAATTATTAATCGTTTACGACCATTTTTGGTAAACGATGGAGGAAATATTGAATTCATAAAATACGAAAATAATATTGTTTATATAAAGATGATGGGAGCATGCTCCAATTGCCATATGCTCGATTTAACTTTAAAAGACGGAATCGAAGCAGCAATAAAAGAAGAAGTTCCTGAAGTTATAGAAGTCATAAATGTAAAAGATGGAATAACAGATCTAGAAAATATCAATAATGAAGCATAGGAAATTATCCTATGTTTTTTGTAAGCCACAAATCTGGTAGCGGATGAATAAAACGCACTTTTTCATAAATCAATTTTAAAAAACTTTCATACTTTGCAACACTTTTTATAATTGCTTCTAAGAGTGCTTCCTTTTCATGTTTCTCAATAATGTCCTCATAACTATCAAAATAAAAAGTTGGATAAAATGCTCGTGCTAATAACAAAATCCATTCTGAATCTGTTAATTTTAATGTATTTAAAAACTGGGAAAAATTTTCTAAAGTAAATGTATCAGCTAAAACTTCTACTTTCCAAAACTCTATAATATCCCGCTCCTTATAATCCAATATGAAGTTAAGAGGATTATATAAATCAAACATTGTATCTGTACTACAAATTCTTCTATGACTAATGACTAATGGTTCCTCTATTTTTGTTTCATTCAAAAGGGCAATACCAATTTCAGAAAGACCTATAAAATAACTAAAACTATTTCTTATTTTTGGAAAACTTTTTCCAAATTGACTTACTTGATATTCCAAGTAGTCGTTTTTTCTACTCCACAATTTTTTCCATTCATTTCTTGTAAGCGTACTTTTTTCAGTATTTTCTACAACAAGTTTGGAAAAAAATAAAATATCATAAATTGTAACTTGCTCTTTAGATGTAATAAAGAGCTTTAATAAAATATAAGGTACTTGATTAATCACTGTTATAATCTTTCCCATCATATTTGGCATCATTTGATGACAATATATACCTCTTTCAATCAGCTGATTACTAATTCTATAAATCTCTTCTAGCTCTTCAAAAGAACGATGAAAAGGTTCTAAAACATAATGAGTTCCTTTTTCTTTAAATTCATATAGTCCACTTGAAGTTTGGTGGATATCTATTGGATATAATCCATAATAATATTGAATTGCATTCTTCATATACTCCACCTCTCTATAGTTTATGTAGAAAATGAAAAAAATAGACTTATGTCTATTCTCCATTTATAATTGCTTTTAAACTATCAAGTTTTGTTTTTAATTTGGAATTTTCTTCTAACAATTCCTGATATCGATCAAATAAATCCTTATAAAGTTTTTGATACTCAGAAGATGAATCAGTAGTTGAAGACTCCATATCTGATGAAGTTTCTGCTTTTCTTTCTAATTCAGGAGACACTGTTCCAACTGTACTAGTTGCTTCATTAGAAATCTGTTCTTCTTTTGGAGCTAGTGGGAGCATATCTTCTGCATCATCTGCTTTCGCACTAATATTGCTTCCTAATAATTCAATTAAATTACTAATCAATTTAAATACTTGTTGACCATTTATTTTAATATTATTAAGCCTTTCCAAAGATAAATCTTCAACTTCTAAAGTCCCCCCCTCTCGGTTCGCTTTGATAATTTTTTTGACTAAATCTTTCACACTAGCCCACTCAGTTTCATCTATAATATCATAAGCAGCTAATGTTCCATTTAAGCCAAGTATCTTTGAAACATATACCTTTATATATCCTTGTTCATCTTTTTCTTCTAAAGTAAAAATTAAATATTTTTTATCATTTACCTTAAAATAACGAATGATTTCTATTTCTAATGGTTGATTATTTTGATTAAATGCAGACATTTTTTGCATACTAAAACATCCTCCTTTTTATTCTCACATAATATTATACTGAAACTTCTATTTTTTTTCAAGATAATTTCAGCAAAAATGCAAAAAATACGGGCTTTTTATTCACACCCTTTTAAAACAACAACATAAATTATAATGAAATCAAAATGAAAGGGTGGATTAAAATATGTGCAATAACAAAAAAGAAGAAAACTGCAACTGCATCGCTGAAATCTTAACTGTCATTAATATCTTACAACAAAATGCTGAATGTTCAGAAAATTGTTTAGATACTTGTGACAGAGGATTCTTAGGATGCGGAGCTAGTTCCCTTGTTTGTAACACAAGACCAGTTATGCTATATACTTGTTGTGGTAACGGAACACCATGGAGAATGCCTACTACAAAAGAAAATATAGACTGCAATGATGTTGGTACTAATTGTTCTAGTGTTTTCCGTGTTGAAAAATTAGATGGTAACTGTGCTACATTCCGTGTTCTAGCACCTAACACTGACCCAGTAACAGCAGCAACTGTTCCATATGTTGCAACAAATTCTTTCTTCACAATGGATCTAAATTGTCTTTGCGTTATTCGTTGCTTACAAGATACTGCTGTTGAATGTGTCTAAAAAGAGAGTTCTTCTCTTTTTTTCTTCTTTAAAATATTGAACAAAATAACTTTCTATGCTATAGTTAGATAAGAAAGTTGTGATAACATGAAATTAGGAAAGTTGAAAATTCAGCCAAAAGGGAATTCTTATGATGGATCTACTGAATATGTTGAAAAAAAGAATCATACATTAATTATCATTGCTATTTTTATAATTCTAATCATTGTAATCAGCTTAATTGTTTACAACGTTTCTAGATCAAGCAAATGCAATAATATAGAAAAAATGATTCTTGAACAAAGTATGTTATATGCAGAAAATAACGATTTACTTCCTACTGTTGAAGGAGAATCAATTACACTAAATATTGATGATGTTTTTCTAGAAGAAACATTAAAGCCAACTTTAGAAGAAAAAATATGCAGTGGAACTGTTAAAATCACCAAATATAAAGAGGAATATATTAAAACATATGATATTACAAATTGTAATTATTGTACTACAGACAAACGTTATAAAAAATGGTCTAAAGAAGTAAGCAAAAAGCCTTCCAATCGATATGTAATCGATGTCATTCCTTATTATAACTATTATGAAATTGCTTACTATCATTCCGCGTGGTCTAATTGGATTCCAGAAGAAGAAATTGGTGAGGTCGATGAAAAATATCAAGTTGCTTTACCAATAAAAGAAGGGGTTCTGCCTAAAATTTCAAGTGAAGCTAACATCATTGAATATGAAAAAGATGATGCTACCTGGTATAGTTATCGTGATAAAAAGTGGAGATATTATAGAGATAATGGAGGAAGCTATAGCGAATTATCTTCAGAACAGCCAGCTGGTTTTGCAAACAAAGACACATCTACTCAAATGCTTACAGCATGGACAGAATGGTCTTTAGATTACCCAGAAAAAAAAGATTATAGAACAATAAATTCTAAAAACGGATATCGCTGGTATTATTTAGATGGTAATGAAAAAGTATATTGGAATAGTGGAGCCTATTATCCAACTCAGCCAAGTGAAAAATTCAACAAAAAAGAAAAAGAATATGTAAAAATGTATCGTTATCAAGATAAAATGTGGAAATGGTATAATGGAAAAAAACGCTCTTATTCAGGGTTTATGTCTTCTCCAACCAATTCCTATAAACTTCGTGACAATGATATTTTTGAATATTCAAACTGGTCAAAATATAGTGCTGAAAACAAAATAGATAGTAGTAATTCTTCTTATCGTGAGCAACAAACGAAAACATATTCTAGATATCGTATTTCTTATTCTATGAAATCATTCTTAAAATTAGATAGTTATGTGGGAAAAACAGAATTTGAAAGAATACTGCAAGGAACTGTTCCTGAACTCATCACTAGAACGGATATTACGGTTGATATTGACTATAAATTTATTTATCGAAAAAAATAACTCCTATCTAGGAGTTTTTAATTGAATATCTATAATAGTATCAATTGGAATCAATTCATTATCCATTGTAATCAATTGATTCCCACTTTTTCCAATAATCTTTTTGGTAATAATCTCATTATTAGTTTTAATATCAACCTCAGCTTTATAAATATAATTTTTGGAATTTAGAATCGCTTTTATCTTTTGATTGATATTCATTCCTTGTAATTGAATAGTAGGATCTTGTTTTTCTACAACATCTTTAGAAGCAACATAAACTCTATCATTATTTTGAATTTCTTTTTCTATTCTATTTGCAAAAACTTTTGGAAGTTTTTTATTCATTTCCAACACCTCTAATATAGTATATAAAAAAGGAATCTTTTTATGACTCTTTTTCTAACATTCCTACTGAGTAAAAAAAACGTCCTTCTAATTCATCTGTATAAGTAGAGCGATAATGAGAGAAATAATTTAAATTACTTCCAGTATCAATATCAGAAACATGAATTTGTTTTACCTTTTGCCCTTTAAAAAAATCAATTACATAACCTCTTAAATCAATGGAATAAAGATCTTCTCTTACAAGATTAACATAAGACTTCCAAGCCAATTCATCTTTCTGGCATGGATTTTCTAGCAGATAACTCTCTTTTTTGATACATGGTCCAATATGAATTATCAAATCCTCCGCATTAGAATGATATACTTCTATAAAAAGTTGAAATAATTTTTGATGAAGATTTAAATAAGTGCTTCTCCAGCCAAGATGAGCAAATGCAAAAATATTTTGTTTTTGATCGTAAATCGTAAATGGAATACAGTCTGCAAAACTAAGATAAATAAATACATTCGGATATTTTGAAACAATGGCATCGGCTTCTATCAATTTATAATACAGATTTTCTTCAGTTAAAACATCTTCTTTTAATTCTACAATAACATCGCTGTTATTGGGCTGCATAAATAAAAAACGTTCAATATTTAATCCCACTTTTGCTATAAAACGTCTACGATTTATATCTGCATCCTCTCCAAACTTTTTAGCCATATTTCCATCTTCTTTGTTAGAATGAAGTATTAACAACTCTCCATACCTTTCTTTCACTTTAATCACCATTTATAGTATAACATAAATCTTATAAATTATAATGAGAATCAAAAATTTTAGAAACAAAATAACCAAGTACTAAAAATATAAAACTAGCAATAACAGTTCCAATAGAATAATTATTTTTAAAAGTCTGTAATAATAAAAGAAAAATTGATGATGTAAAAAAAGAAATAATCACATAATGAAAAGAAATAGAATGTTTCTCTAATAAATAAGAAACTATTTTAATGGTAACTAAAACTCCTACTAATATCCCTAATCCAAACGGTATCATAATTTGTAATGTGTCTGAAATATAATATGGATCTAATAAATTACTAAAAGTTTCTAATAAAAGCGGATAAAATCCTAGTAGCATTAATATCGCAGTCCCACTAATACCAGGAACTACCATTGTTATGGCATCAATAATTCCAAATAGAAAAATCAAAAAGAAACTATAGTTGCTATTTACTAAAAAAGTCTCTTTTTGAAATAGCTGAATCAACATCATAAATAAAAATGGAATTGTCAATTGCAATACATAATCTTTACAATTTGTTCCTTCTATTTCTCTTTTTAAAGATTTACTTCCACCAAGCATTAATCCGATAAAAAGTAACATTGTTGGAAGATAATAGTTTTCTAAAGAAAACTCAATTATATTACTCATGAAAGTTATAGCCAATAAAACACCTATTCCAAGTGTCCCTAAAAAGAAAATATTTTTTCTAAAATCCTTAAAAAAATGAGCAATTGCTTGTACACTATCTTCGTACACACCTAGTACAATAGCAAGCATGCCTCCGCTTACTCCAGGTATTATTTTTCCTAGTCCAACAATAAAACCCTTCAATACCAATTTTAAATAGTTCATATATATCCCTCATTATAGTTTATAAAAGATTTTAAAATATATTCTGAATTTTTTATAGAACTATGTAAAGAATTTAAAATCATAAGCAAGATTACTCCTACTGCAAATACTGCAACTACAGGGTATAGATTTTAGAAAGGCTTGTTATAAATTGCTCCATTTTTGTTTTTTATCACTTTCCTGTCCAATTAGTTCTAAGATTACAGGTGCATAATTGATATTCTTAATTTCATACAACTCATCAAAACCTTTTAAAGTTGTATTATATTCAACAACTAATTCCTCTACATTCTGATTCATCAAAATACATTTCATAGCAACACTTTCTTGCTATCTCTATTGTACCATAATCCATACAACTATCCGATCTCTTTCAAAAAGATAGAAGGACTATTCTTAGGATACAAAATAAATACATGGTTCTTAGTTCTTGTGAGAGCTACATAGAATAATCTTCTTTCTTCGGCATAAGGATAAGAAGCATCAATAGTTTCAACATTCTTTAAAATTGGATCTATTTTTTTCTTAGTAGGAAATCCATATACATCGTTGCTACAGTTTAACAAAATCACTTCGTCTGCTCCTAATCCTTTGGCACTATGAACAGTTAAAAATTCAATACTTAGATTTGGATATAAAGGAGTTATTATTTTATGATTTTCATATTTTAAAAAAGGATATTCTTTTATGTTAAAATCATGATGATAACGTCCTAATATTAAAATTGTGGAAAAGTCGCGATATTTTGAAATTCTCTCTAAAACTTTTTTTATTTTTCCACTAGAATTTTGTTTATAAGGAACTAATACAATTGGTTTTTCTAAATGCTTAGCTGACCTTAATTGTTTTTTTATTTGTAATTTATTTTTCATCACAAAGTTTCCTGCTATATCAATTAATTCCTGACTGTTTCGATAAGTATTTGTAATTTTTAATATTTTAGAATGTGGAAAAAAAGATTTAAAATTTGTAAAAAGAATTATTTCAGAGCCAGAAAAACCAAATATAGATTGCCAGTCATCTCCTACTACAATAATGTTAGAATGATACTGTTTTTTAATTGCATAAAGTAGAAAAAATCGATCTCTTGAAATATCTTGATATTCATCCACAATAACATATTGATAGGGAAAATCTACTTTTCCATTCTGGATTAACTTTGTTGCTTCTAAAATCATATCTTCAAAATCTGTCCAACCATTTTCTTTCATATGACAATTATATTCATTTATTAAATTTATAAAAAAATGTTTCCAAAATTTTGACAATTTCATTTTATAAATAGATGGTTTTCCTTTTAATTTATAATTTTTAATAAAATTAAGACTCAATAGAATTAATTTTGATAAGTCTTTTTTCTTTCTATATTTTTTTGTACAAATTAAAAATCTAATTTTTCTTTTCTTTCCAAATTTTCGAATAATTTCCTCAACAATATCATTAAAACTAGTTTTAATATCTACACTTCTTGTTTGGTGCAGTAGTTGAAGTCCTAATTTATGGAATGTTAAAATAGAAATAGGCAAACCAAAATCTTTTCGAATTCTAGATTTTAATTCCTCCGTTGCCTTATTTGTAAAGGAAATAAGTAATATTTTGCTAGGATTAACATTCTTAATGTCAACCAAATATTTTACTTTTGCAACCATGGTTGTGGTTTTCCCACTTCCTGCTCCTGCAATAACCTCTATATCTCCATCTGTTATAACAACTTCTTTTTGCTCTTCATCTAATTTTATGTTAGAATCTATTTCATCAAATATATGTTCTAAATAAGTATCCATAATTATCCCTCAATAAATGATATAATGTCTGAAATAAAAAATCCTAAAGTTCGACAAAACTTTATTCTTTTTTCCACAATAAAAGAGGAAAACTTATATTTCCTCCTCAAAATAATCAATTTGCATACTCTTACGGACCTTCTTCATTGTTACTTTTGCTTTTTCTCTTGCATACTTACTTCCTTTTATTAAAATGTCATCAACAACTTCTGGATGTTCTTCATAATAATGACGCTTTTTTTGAATTGGTTCTAAGAAATTCATCATAACTTCAATTAGTTCTTTTTTACAACTTACACATCCTCGACAACCTTTTTTACACTCGTCACAAACCGTTTTTAAATTCGGATTACCAAGTAACTTATGATAATAATAAACCATGCAGATATCTGGATTGGCAGGATCATCTTTTCTTATTTTGTTAGTATCTGTCACTGCCCCCATTATTTTCTTCTCGATTTCTTCTTTTGAATCTGCCAAATAAATCGCATTTCCTAAACTTTTTCCCATTTTTTCATTACCATCTAAACCTTTTATTCGTTTATTTTCGCTTAAAACTGGCTCTGGAACTACTAAAGTTTCTCCATAAATAGAATTAAATTTATGAACAATTTCTCTTGTCTGTTCAACTAATGGAAGCTGATCTTCCCCTACTGGAACACAAGCTCCCTCAAATGCAGTTATATCTGCAGCTTGACTAACTGGATATCCAACAAATCCATAAGTTACACTTTCTCCAGTATTTCCAAATAAAGCTTTCTTTTGCTTGATTTCTGTTTTCACGGTCGGATTTCTATAAAGTCTTGCCATGGTAACAAGATTAGAATAATATACTGTCAATTCTGCTATTTCTGGAATAGTTGATTGTACAAAAATAGTCGATTTTTTAGGATCAATTCCAAGTGATAATAAATCAATTGTAACTTCCCTTACATTTGTTCTTACTTTTTCAGGATTATTAAAATTATCAGTAAGAGCTTGAACATCGGCAATTTCAAAAAAAGAGTGATAATCTTCTTGTAATTTTACCCAATTACAAACAGCCCCAAAATAATGACCTAAATGGAGTTTTCCTGTTGGTCTTATTCCTGTTAAAATGTTCTTTTTATTCATATATATCCCTCACTTTTTTATTACATAACTATCTATTTCTTTGATAAAGTCTTTTGTTATTGGAAGTGCATAAACTGCTGTAAATCCTTGTTTTATATAGTTTTCTTTTTCTATTATCCCTACTTTATGAGTGAGCAAAATTACTGGAATCTGAATACCTTCAAGTTGTTTCAATTTGACTAAGGTAGCCTCACTAGATAATTTTTTTAACTCGTCTTCTATAATAATTAAATTAAATACTTCTTTATTTCTTATCTTTTCTAAACAAGCTTGCCCACCAAACACTGTTATAATCTCCATTGAATAGCGCTTTGACAATCGTTTAAATTTATTTTCTAAACTTGGATTATCAATCACTAGTAAAATCTTAACTTTTTTTTCGTGTAAATCATCAAATTTTTTCGCTAATTGTGCTGTTTTATTTTCCTTATGACCTACTATTCTCTGATCCAAAACAAGTGTAAATTTAGTTCCATGGTTCTTTTCACTTTTTGTAATAATTGTTCCGCCTATTAAATCTAGTAATGTTTTTACTGACTTTAAATTTAAATTTTTTTCTTCGATATTCGTAATTTCATTTTCTTTTTTATCAAATAGATGCTCTATTTGTGCTTGCACCATACCAATCCCAGAATCTTCTACTGTAATAATTAATCTACAAATATCAAACTTCACTACAAAATTAACACTTAATTCAATGAAACCTTCTTTGGTATACTTAATAGCATTATCTATTAATGTCATAATAATTTGCTTAAGGCGTAATACATCCCCATATAATTCTTTTGGAGTACTATCATCATATTGGAACCGAAAATCTATAGTACTTTTTTTTAACTTCACTTTTGTTTGTGCACTAATTTCTGTGAATAACTTTTCAACACTATACTCACTTTCTCTTATCATTACTTTTCTTGTTTCTAGACTATTAATGTCTAAAACTTTATTTACTAATTCTAGCAAATTACTAGATGAATATTTAATTTCACTAATATCTTGTTTTAGTATGGTAATATCATTTTCCATCATCATCCGTTTTGTTACTCTATTGATAGTTCTTATTGGTTCTTTGATTTCATTTGTCATTTGAAATAAAAATTCTGACTTTTGATTATTCAAATCATCTGCATATTTTTTCGCACTTCGAAATTCATTCAGCATTTGTAAATCAGGATTTTCAATTGTAAAATACATTGTATAACAAAGTAAAATCAATACAATATCATATATAATAAGTCCTGGTAAAACAATCGTTACTAAATATAAAATTCCTAATAAAACAATAATAAAGAAAATAGGGAAATATCTTTTATCCATTTTTTTGATATTTTTTAAAGCTACAATTAAAGACACCACTAGCATAATAGCAACCATCATATATCCAAAAGTCGTAGTAGTTCCTTTTACATTTGTTACACTTCCTACTTCAATAAGTGTAATCTTTGTAAAAATTAAAATAATAAAAGATAAAAAGAAAACTATGTTTAATCCTATTACCACTTTTTTTGGATTTTCTCTAACTTTATCATAACTGATAATCAACGTATAACATAATAAAGAAGAAAAGATAACAATAAATAAAAGTACCAAAATTTTATTTAAAATGTTAAATAAGGAATAATAATTAGAAACAATGACACTAAAATCATTGAGGGCACAAATAAAATGAATATAAGTATCAATTAAAATTTCTAAAGCTGATGCAATTAAAATTACCTCAAAACATTTATTTTCTTTTAACCCAATTGTAGGTTTAGAAAAATAAGTAAAAATTAAAAGAATACTAAAAATTAATGAGAATAAAGGTAATTCAAATTCTAATGTCATAAAAGCCCTCCCTTATTATACATAATCATATCATAAAACATCAAAAAATAAATTACCGTTTTGTATTTTTCTTCATATAAATTTTAAAATTATATCTTTCATCCTCTAATCGTCTCTCGATTATAGGTGCCATAATATATGCATTATGTCTTGTTATTACAACTTTATCAAAACTTTCTCGAATCTTAATTGGCAACGGTTGGTCTTTATCATGATAAAATGCTAATTCTTCATCCCAAACATCTCGAGTCCACTTTACTCTCATATATTCTCTTCTACGCATTTCCATAAATTCTAAGTGTTGATTTTCTCCTAATTCGCTTCTTACAATTGGAGTTGAATGAAGTTCTATATGTTCAAACATCATAGTTGCTAAACTATCTCGCAATTCTCTTAAGGCTTCTTTTTTCTCTTTCATTGTAAAATCCATTGGTTCTCCAACTTTAATGAAAATATCATTTGAATTAGGTTCATTAAAAGAAGCGATTGGAACTACTTTCACTTTGGTTTTTTGAGCCAAAATATAAGGTCCTGCGAATAATGGCTGACATAATAAGTTTTCTGTATTATTCCAACCCCCTTCTGGAAACAATAAAACACTAGTGCCACTATTTAATATACGTTCCATTTTCTTTACAGATTCTCTCCTACTATTTTCATCCAATCGATCTACATAAATCATTCCATTTAGCCATGCTGCATACATTTGAGGATTGTGATCAATTTGATCTGTTGTTCCAAGTAATACGTAAGCATTTCGATCTATTACTGATAGTGCTGCTATAATGTCTTCATCAAATGAATGAGTAGACGCAAAAATATAAGGCGTATTTGGATCCAACTTTGGATATGATTCTAAATATACAGTTCTTTTTGTTGCTAATTTTAAAACTTTCCGAACAGCTGGGCTTATATATCTTCTGATTTTAATTCCACTTTCTGTTGTAAAATTTTCTACAGTTGATGTTTTTACATATCCTAATCCTAAATTTTTCATAATATTTCCTCCTATTATAACTTATTGTCCAACAATCGGTTCATATTGTATCATTTTTTTCCGATATTGAACAGACATTTTTTCTTCATTTGTAAGAGCTCTTTCTAATTCTTCATCTAAAGTGATTAATTTATCTAAAACAGTAACTTGAAGCTTTATAAATGAGATTGGAAGTTTTTCCCCAATCCACTCTTCTATTTGCACCTGCAATATCCTAGCATCCTCATATAAAGTTTCTAATGTAAAATATTTTGTACACAACCAAGGATGGTTTTGAATTGATAAAAATAAACTCCTTTTTAAACTTATATAAGAATGCCAGTCTCCACTTGCATACAAAGCTTGTAATTTATAGACTATTTCTTTTACATAAGTTTCTGTTTCAATTAAAATATTCGGATATAATTGGCTCACTAATACTAAATTTTGATAAGCAAAAGAAGACATATCTAAACAATGATCTAAGAATGTTTTATAAATTTCAGTTATTTGAGTACAACGCAACAACAAGTTTTTAATCTTAAAATTTTGGAGTAAAGGAAGCCATCTTTTTAAATCTTCTATTGTAATGTCATCCGCCCATATGAATTTTCTATATGACGGCAAAATCGTTCCGATATGTAAATGAAGAAAACAAAGCTTTTCTTTTACCTTTTCATCTCTTAAGCTGCTTCCTAAAAGCGCTATATCGCTATATCGAATATAACTTGCTAAAAAAGAGATTTCATAAGCATCTAAGCAAGTTGAAAGCACTTTTTCTGGAACTAATTCTGTATAAGGGTATTGTGGATATTTAGCCATGAAAAAAACAATAAGATCATCTAAACCTTTTTGATGAAATTCTAAAATTATTTGTTCTTTCAATATTTGATTAAACTGTTTTTCCATTTTTCACCTAAATAATTTGATATTCCAGATTGATAACGTACAAATAAGTTGCTGCAATAAATTCTTTAGGAAATAATAAGGCATATCTGCTATATTCTAACTTTCTATTTCTAGAATTCTTTTCTACTTTATCATATAGAAATCTTAGAATTGTTGAAGTTCCAAATAAAGAATGAAGTTTTCCTTCCATTATTTTTACTTCTATTGTTTTTAAATCAATATGATCAACTATTGATAATTTATATAAAGCTTCTTTTGAAAAATCTTTCATTTTGTAGATTTTTGAATCGTCTAATTTCAGATTTTTTCCAATTAATTCTACAATTTCATAAAATAGTTTTTCTCTTTTTATACCTGTTTCATCTTCTAATAATTTATGAAAAATAGAAAGTTTTAATAATTTTTCTTCTACAAATTGCTTTCTATTCATCAGCCTTTTTTCTAATGCATTTTTTATAGGGACCTCAAACTTTTGATATTGTTTTTTTAGCTCCCCTAATCGAAATGTATACATATTCCCTTCTAGTTTATGAAAAGCTTTCATAGTATCATTATATCCATAGCAAATTGCTTTTCTAGAAGATTGTTTTTCGAAAACTAAAAAAGAAACAATTTGATTTCTAGGCTCTATCATAGTAATCTTGACATCTGTATTTTTTACTTTTTTCTTTTTACCTACTGCATGCAAATCAACTGCCACAATTTCTGTTGCCCCTAAACGAATCGCCAAATTGATGGGCATATTATCACTGTAACCTCCATCAATATATTGATTTCCATCTATTTTTTTCATTGGGAATGCTGGAAAGCAAGACGCAGAGCCGATAATATAAAGCGGAGCCGATTTTTCAGTCATCTCAGCTTTCGCAATTTCTAAAGGCTTCCTTGTTGTAAAATTATAAACAACTAGTCCAAAATCAATTGAAGAATGAAAAAAGCGAAAGGAACTAAACATTTTATATACCATTTGTTCAAAGCGACTTGTATTAATTCCACCATTTTTTAAAAAACTAGAAGCATACCTTTTATAAATCCCAGCTTTTCCACTAATTCCGTCTATTTTATCCGGAAAGCGATCTACAAAAATTTTTTCAAAGTTCATATTTTCCCACATTTTCATGCATTTATAATAATCTCTTTGAACCATCAAAGCCCCATTTAAAGCTCCTACAGAAGTTCCTGTAACAATCTTATAATGATAGTGCAATTTTCTTAGAGCTTTCCATACGCCAGCCTGATATGCGCCTTTTGCTCCTCCTCCTGATAAAACAACTGCCTTTTTTTCCATGCTTCCACACATCCAATCAAAAATATTATACCAAAAATAGTACGTTTTCTCAACTATACAATATCACGATTTTCAAATCATTACTCCATAATATTAGAAGTAAATTCATATATAGAATTCACTTCTAATAAGAGACATGATATAATAGATATCATAAGGAGGCTGCTATGAAACATTGGTCTTTAAAAACAATCTCTGAAGTAGAAACAGAATTACACACAACCAAAGCTGGTTTGTCAGAAGAAGAAGTTTTTTCTAGACTAGAAAAGTACGGAAAAAATGAGTTACCAAAAGCAAAACAAAAAAATATTATGACTATATTTTTTAGTCAATTATTAAATCCCCTTGTTTTTATTTTAATTATAACTGGAATAATCTCCGTTTTCGCACAGGAATATATGGATGCTATATTTATCTTATTTGTTATTTTAACTGATGCCATTTTAGGAACCGTTGAAGAATGGAAAGCAGAAAAAAGTGCTTCCGCATTACAAAGTATGATCAAAATAGAATCTAAAGTCATCAGAAATAATCAAATTATATCGATTCCTTCTGAAGAACTTGTGATTGGAGATATTGTTCACTTAGAATCAGGGGATAAAATCGGGGCTGATATCAGATTTACACATACAGCAAATTTAATGATTGATGAAGCTTTTTTAACTGGAGAATCAATTGCTACAACAAAATATTCGGAAGCGCTCCAAAACAATGTTCCAATTACAGAGCAAAACAATATGGGATTTGCTGGTTCTACTGTTTTAAGTGGAAGAGGAACTGGTATTGTTATTGCAACTGGTAAAAACACAGAACTAGGAAAAATTGCTCATCATGTAAATAATAGTGATTCATCTAAATCCCCTTTAATCATTAGAATGGAAAAGTTTACGAAACAAATTAGTATTTTAATTATGATAATTGCTATTATGATTACTTTTATTTTATACATGAAAGGTATGGCCCCAAGAGAAATCTTTTTTACAGTAGTAGCTCTTTCTATTTCGGCTATTCCAGAGGGTCTACCTGTATCTCTTACAATCGCTCTTTCTGTTGCTTCTAGTCGTATGGCCAAAAAAAATGTAATTGTTCGAAAATTAAATGCAGTAGAAGGTTTAGGAAGTTGTACAGTTATTGCAACAGACAAGACAGGAACGCTTACATTAAATGAACAAACTGCAAAAATGATTATCTTTCCAAGCAGTAAAACACATACAATTTCTGGAATTGGATACAATGGAAACGGTTCTATTGTAGATAATAATGATGAAGTGAAGAATATTGTTACAATGGGCATTTTAAATAATGAAGCCAGTCTTTATCTAGAACAACATGAGTGGAAATTTCGTGGAGATTCTATCGATGTGGCCCTTCTATCATTAGGATATAAAGCGGGAATCGAACCTAAAATTAAAGAACAATTATCAATTGTTGGAGAAATTCCTTACGAATCTGAAAAAAAATATTCTGCTGTATTTTATAACGATCAGAATAAAATTCATATTACAACAAAAGGTTCTTTAGAAACTATCTTATCTTTTTGTAAAAACATGATAGTAAATGGGAAAATAGAAAAATTGGATTCTAAAATGATTATGAAACAAAATGATGCTTTAGCTTCTTCTGGATACCGAGTGATTGCTTTTGCAAACGGCATTAAAAGTAATTTTGAGGATAAAGAAATCTATGACGAAAATGACATTCCAGAACTTACTTTTTTAGGATTAATTGGTTTTATTGATCCAATCCGTTCAGAAGTCCCTAATGCAATCAAAGCTTGTAAAAAAGCTGGCGTTAAAGTAATCATGGTTACAGGGGATCATCCTTTAACTGCTGCTGCTATTGGAAAAGAACTTGGACTTGATTCTTCCATTACAACAGGTGAAGAATTACAAAAATATTTAAATCAAGGCGAAGCTAGCAGTGATCAATATATACAAAATATTAGTATTTTTTCTAGAGTTACTCCAGATCAGAAATTAGCAATCGTAAAGTCTTTAAAAAGAAATGGTGAATTTGTTGCTGTTACTGGAGATGGCGTCAATGACGCGCCAGCTATGAAAGCTGCCAACATTGGAATTGCTATGGGAAGTGGAACAGATGTTGCCAAGGAAACTGGTTCTTTAATCATTACGGATGACAATTTCAATTCTATTGTATCTGGAATAGAAGAAGGAAGATATGCTTATGACAATATTAGAAAAGTAATTTATATGCTATTATCCTGTGGAATTTCTGAAGTTATATTTTTTATTTGTTCTTTAATATTAGGGCTTCCAATTCCATTACTTGCAATTCAATTACTATGGTTAAATTTAGTCACTGATGGAATCCAAGATGTCGCTTTGGCTTTTGAAAAGGGAGATAAAAAAGTCATGACAAAAAAACCTAGAAAAACATCTGAATCAATTTTTAATAAACTTATGATTGAAGAAATTCTATTATCTGGTATCATTATAGGTGGAATTGTATTTGGATTCTGGTATTATTTAATCAATGTTGCTCATATGAATGTTACAAGTGCTAGAAGCTATATTTTGTTAATTATGGTATTTATGCAAAATATTCATGTATTTAATTGTAGATCTGAACTAACATCTGCATTCAAACTTTCCATTAAAAATAATCCACTGATTGTATTGGGAATAATTGCAACCCTAATCTTGCAATTAATTGTAACTGAAACCCCATTTTTGAGTACCATTCTAAATATAAAACCACTAGATATGAATCATATTATTTTCGCATTTTTATTAACGATTCCACTTTTAATTATTATGGAATTATTTAAATTTATAAAAAGTAAGGAGTAAAACATGTACTATTTTATCTATTATTTTGCCCTATTCATGATCTATTCATTTTGTGGCTGGATTATTGAAATGATTTATGTTGGTTTTTCCGAGAAAAAGATTATTAACAGAGGATTTCTATTGGGCCCATATTTACCAATTTATGGAGTAGCTGGAACATTAATGACATTTATTTTAAATTTTTATATTGATTACCCATTATTTCTATTTTTAAATGCAATTGTTATTGGCTCTATTGTAGAATATTTTACAGGTTATGCAATGGAGAAAATATTTAAAGCAAAATGGTGGGATTATTCAGATATACCACTCAATTTAAATGGAAGAATTTGCTTACAGAATTCTATTCTTTTTGGAATTTTAGGGACAATTTTAGTTTATTATATCAATCCATTTTTGCACTTCTGCTTAAATCAAATTCCAAATCCTATCTTATATTTTATTTCTGGATTATTGCTTTCTTTATTTATAATTGATATTATTGTTTCTTGTAATATTATTAAACAATTAAAATTAACTGCTAGCGCTTTAAAAAAGGATTATACAGATGAAATGTCTCATAAAGTAAGAGAAGCTTTAGCAAGTAAAAATTGGTCATTTAAACGAATCTTAAATGCTTTTCCTGATTTAACTTTTTTAAACATGAAACAATTAAAAAAAATGATTAAAAAACAAGCAAGATTATTAAAAGAGAAAACAAAGAAATTAGCTCGACTTCAAAGACAAGAACAAAAGTTAAAATGTAAACAAAAAGAAATAGAAAATAAAATCCAAAAAATAAAGTAATTTTAGGACTTTTGGAATTATTTTTCCAAAAGTTGACTATAATAATACATTGTATAATTATGTAGAGGTGAAATCTATGATAGAACGTAAAGAATATTTAACTACTTTAAAAAATTTTAAAGACAAAGATTTAATCAAAGTAGTAACAGGAATTAGAAGATGTGGCAAATCTACTTTATTTGAACTGTTCATTCAAGAACTTAAAAAAGAAAATATTTCTGATCCACAAATTATTATGATTAACTTAGAAAATCCATCTTATCAGTTTGAAAGTTATATGGATTTATATAATTTTATTATAAAAAAAATAAAAAATAAAAAAAAATACTATGTTTTTTTAGATGAAGTTCAAAATGTTCCACAATTTGAAAAAGCTGTTGATGGATTATATATTCAAAAAAATATTGATTTATATATCATAGGTTCAAATGCATATTTACTTTCTGGAGAATTAGCTACTTTATTATCTGGACGTTATATAGAGATAAAAATGCTACCATTATCTTTTAAAGAATACATGTTAGCTATGGAGGGTGATTCTAATTTATTAGATTATATGAAATATGGTGGATTACCTGGAAACATTCCGATTCTAAAAACTGTACCTAATGAAATTGATACTTATTTTGATGGAATTTTTTCTACTATTGTTTATAAAGACATTATTTCAAGAAATAATATCAATAATAAGTTATTATTAGAAAGTATTTTAAAATTTATTTTCGATAGTATTGGTAGTAATATTTCTACAAAAAAAATTAGTGATACTTTAACTAGCAAAGGATTATCTATTAGTAATCACACTGTAGAAAATTACATTGAAGCATTTTTAGAAAGCTATTTAATCTATAAAGCTGAAAGATTTGATGTAAAAGGAAAAAATTTATTAGCCCGTGATTATAAATATTATATTGTTGACACTGGTCTTAGAAGTTTCTTTTTAGGGAAAAAAGCTGATAGTGATATGGGACATATTTTAGAGAATATTGTTTATTTAGAATTATTAAGAAGAGGTTATAAAGTATACGTAGGAAAAGTGGATGATTTAGAAATTGATTTTGTAGCAATGAATAGAGATGGAATAAAATACTATCAAGTTGCTTTATCAGTTAGGGATGAAAAAGTTTTAGCTAGAGAACTTCGTTCTTTAGAAAAAACAGGAGATCACTATCCAAAATATTTGATTACAATGGATATAGATTTACAAGCAGATTATAATGGAATTACAAAATTAAGTATTGTTGATTTCTTATTAGACAAATAGTTTACGCAAAAAGTAATATCGCATTAAAATATTACTTTTCTTTTTCATATCTAAAAGGTAACATTTTTATATGTTACCTATTTTGTTGAATAATAAATATAGTAATGTAAAGAATTGTTAAATTCAAATTCTTTATCATATGCAATTGTTCTAATACCTGTCATATCTTGATAATATTTTAAATAATTTCCTTCTTTATAATAGACATAATCTCTTAAATAGCTAATTTCATTGATGTTTGTTGTCGTAAATAAATAAGTTTTTATATCTTGATCTTTCATTGTAGAACGATATACTTGATACTCATTTCCATTCTTTTTATAATAGTAATAGTATCCAGATAAATCATTACCTACTTTATCAACTCTTTCATAATCTTCTGATTCAACACTATATAAATTAAAATATAAAGGAGTATTAACAGCATCTACTGCTTTTCTGTGTTCCCATTTTCCAAAATTATAATATTTAATACCAGTTTGTTCATTCCCAATTTCTACTACTGTTCCTGCTTTTGGATCTATTTTATACTGTTTTTTAGAATTTTTATCAAATAAATATATAGATCCATCTACACTCCCTTGAATATAAGAGTTAAAAGAAATAGTAGAATGATATTTGATTGTTTTTTGATCATTATAAACTAAATCTACAACATGAAACGTGTTAAAATCATAAGTGCTATTATAATCAGCTGTTACATAATATCTAGAAGCTCTACTTTCTATTATTTTTTCATAACAATCATTTGAAAATACTTTAATATTATATAATGGTTTACTTTCTAAATAATTATTAATCAAATAAATACCAGCATAATTATCAATTCCTACGTAATGATTTTTAGCAATATTTTTAGGATATATCACAATTTGTCCATCTTCATCAGCAATTTCTTTTCCTGTGTCATCTACAAAATGAGTAAAATCATATCCATATTTTTCCATATCTTTTGCAAATTTCTGTAATTCACCAGATTTATTTTGTAAATCATGATAATTATATAAGATACCATTATAGTAACATAATATATCACTTACTTGTTCTTCTTTTTTAAATATTGGATAAATACATTCATAGTTATCATTTTTAAAATATTCTACATTTTTAACAACTCTATCATTTCTACCAAATGTTTGATAAGTTAAAAATGGAAAAGTTTTATTATTTACTTTAAAAGTAAAATAATAACTATCATATTCTCCTTTTGTCTTAAATGTTGCTTTTTCATTTACTTCTACTAAATAATTATTACCTTTAATTTCATAATTAACAGTATGACCAGATCCTAAATATCTAAAACCCACTTGAATTATGAAATAAAACATACATAATATTACTAACATACCAAGTATTCTTTTCATTTTACCACCTTATCCTATATATAAATTATATAGAATTATTACTATTTTTTCAAGTATGATTTTTTGCAACTATTTAGTTACAAAAAATATAAATAAGTAGGGCAATACCTGCAGTGGAAGAAAAATAGTATTGCCCTGACTTGATATTATATATATATTTATTTAATTCGATATGTTTTGTAACTGTTTGGTTATTCAAAATATTCAATCTAATTAACTATTTTAGTTGGGCAGCATCACAGTGAGATAAATACTGCCCTATTTTTTCTGTTTTTTATTTTCAACTACTATTTTTTACTTAGTTAATATATATGGATTGCTTTCAGTTCCTGTTCCTCCTGTTATTTTTACGCTGGAGTCTAGATATACGACTGGGCGAACACCAGATCTGAGCTTCGCTGCATTTGCATTAGCGAAAGCACCAGTTTCACCTAAACCCAATAGCCAAACAAAATATGTATTGCTAGATTTAGGAGTG
This sequence comes from uncultured Mycoplasmatota bacterium, assembly GCA_947643405.1. GTDB lineage: Bacteria > Bacillota_I > Bacilli_A > RF39 > UBA660 > MGBC102946. The sequence continues at coordinate 48,556 of CANRVY010000008.1, forward strand.
ATTGACCACTGGTAGTTCGAATATCCTATCCAATTATTACTCATACACACATTCCCTATACTATTCATATTGGTCGATAATGTACATCCACTTCCAGCATATCCAAAGTCTACCATACTCATTAATCCTATATATCCTGTTGTAATATTACTTCTCTCTCCATTTACAAATGCTTGCAATGTATATGTTTCCGTTGGGCTATTACCACCTATATACCATGTCGCATTTATCATAAATCCTCTATGGGTCGCATCTATATATGTATTATTACTATAGAACGATGATCCATTTAATTCTGTTTTTAAATCCGCTGGTCTTCCCCAGTTGTTACTTCCATATGTTCCTCCTGTTGTATCCCATGCTTTTCCAGTACTATAATAATAATTTGTCATAATCTTCATACTTCCATTTGTATCTACTCCTATTATTCTCCATTTATGATTTGCGTCACAACTTCCTGGACTCGTTATACTCGATTTTCCAAAGCATACCCAGTTATTTGGATTTTCTCCTCTATATCGATACATATCTGCTAATAATGGTAAATTATCTTTATCTGCTAAATCACTTCCACTGATTGCTGCTGATTTCACAGTTACTTTAGGCTTCACACTTGCTGTCTTTCCATTCTTCCCTGTTGCTGTACATGTTAATGTATGAGTTCCTACTGCTAATGTATTTAGATTTGTTACAGTCGTAGTTCCATTCTTACAAA
>CANRVY010000009.1 GCA_947643405.1 uncultured Mycoplasmatota bacterium
TTATATCAAAAAGCCGCACCTTTCTGGTGCGGTTCAAATTTCAATTTAGGAAAAGCTTCCTAAGAAGCTTTAATATTCAACATATTGATTGATATCGTAAACTGTGTTATTGATTTTTATATAAATGTAATATTTTCCTTTTAACCCAATATCATTGATATATTTTGTAACATGAATTCCATTTTTTGTTTCTTCTTCATTAAAGATATCTACACACATTGCTGTATAAGGTTTTTTAGAAATAATCATATTGTAAGTTTTGTTTTTAAAAAGGCTATCTAAAATGATTTGGACATGGTCATCTTTTTTAAATGTTCCGGATACAACTAATCGGTCAGCTTCTTTATAAATTTTCAAATTATATTTTTCGAATATCTTATTATCTTCTTTATTCCATAAAATAAATGGATTTTTAGAAGCTGTTTTGGTTTCTCCCATAGTTCCTAATCTAGATCCTAGTCCAACAAAGTATCGATCATTTCCATACAAATTCATTTTCTCAGTTCTATAAAAATTAGTAGGGAATTCCATCCTTAATATTTGTTTGTTATCTTTTGTTTCTACGAGAATGCTATTTAAACTATCTACATTTGCAAATCCTGCTGGATCGTTATTTACTTTCCCATCTACTGTAGAATGACCTCCTGATAAAATAGAGTAATGGTTTTCATTCAAATAATCAACATCAGAAATATAAGGAGAATAAAAATTACTACCTTCTTCTTTCCCGTATTGCCAAACTTGTTCTACTGTTTTGTTGTTTGTGTCAATATGATAGATAACCCCTCGGCTATAATTGTTATCAGCACTTACTTTTGTTTCTGTTTTAGATCGGTTATTTCCATTATCAAATAAGAACAAATCTCCATTTGGAAGAATTTTTGCTGCATGCTGTGCATATTGATATTCAAAATTATCTCCAGTTGGAGTTAAAAAGTATTTTTGATATTCTTTGCTCCAATTTGTAGGATCTCCTAAAATCCAATTGATTTCAAGAGAATCATAATCAATATTAATGACAATATCTTGATGTCTTCCTGAAAGTGTAATAGAATTTGTTTTTTTATCAAACCAAACAGAATTGTTATGGAACCAATCATATTCTGTAGTGTATAAATTGTGTCCTTCATTTGTAGGAATAATTTCTTTTAAATCAATCGTTTTTATAATTTCTCCTGTTGTTCTATCAATTTCAACAATGGTATCTTCTACAGTACCATCTTCAAAGTTGTCAGAGGCAACAAGGAAATTTCCATCATCCATTTCATATACATCATGATGATATCCTCCAGGAAGTGTATATTCATAATAAACTTTTCCAAGCAAATCCATTTCCATTAAACCAGCCATATAATATGGGGGATTAATAAGGCGATTACTACTTAGTAATAAATGGCCGTTTTGTAATCTTTGAATGTCCCAAATAAAGTTTTCAGTCAAATACCATCTGACATCTCCGTTTTGATCATAAGCAGCTGTGTAACCTGTAGAGGAAGGAGTAAAGAAATAAAGTTCATTACTCACTTCACTTGTTTTTTCTACTTTAGTTGGTAATACAAAATCATCTGGAAGCTTTTCGGTTTGAATTGATAATTTAGTAGTGACTCCATTTACTGTTAATAAAACTTCATTATTGGTATCTGCATATAATCCATATATTGGAAGAAAATGCTTTTTTGAAGGAGTAAAAGTATTGGTAATGGTAGTTTTCTCATCTTTTCCAACTACTGTAATTGTAGGTGCTGTTAAATCCTTTGTTTCAAAAATTAAAAGAGCCGTCAAAGGCGAAATATCATAAGGGTTTAAAACAATCTTAGGATTAAGAGCTGTATAGGAAGAACTATCTGAAACAATGGATAATTCTTTTTTATTTTGTGTAACTAGGAAATCTTCTATTTCTTTTACTGGTTCTACTTTATCTACAAAATGGTAAATCAAAATAGAAGAGGTGCAAGCGATAATAATTAATAAAATTAATTTATAGGTTGCTCTCATTAAATTAACCTCATTTCTTGTTCTGTATAGAATGGGTGTTTTTTATTGATTCTATCATAAAATAAAATTCCATCTAGATGATCAATTTCATGTTGGAAAGCAAGCGCCAAATCTTCTCTAGCACGAACTCTGATTGGGGCTCCATTTTCATCGAATCCTTCTACAGTAACTCTAGCATGTCTAGCAACATGTCCTTTTACTTCTCTATTGACACTCAAACATCCTTCTCCAGCTTCAGCGGCAATCATTTCTGTTGAATGACTGACGATTTTAGGATTGATGAATACGTAATTTTCAAAAGTTCCTTCTTCTACTTCATAGACAATTACAATGATTCTTTTATTGATTCCTAATTGTGGAAATGCAAGTCCCATTCCAGGACGTAAATCATATTTTTTTTCATATTCTTCAATTTGACTATATGTCAGATGATCAATCATTCTTTGAATTAAAACTTTTTCCTCTTTAGAAAGTGGGAAAATGGCATCTTCACTTTTTTTGCGCAAAAGAGGATTCTTTTCATCAAGTATATTTAATTTCTTAAACATAATATCAACTCCGTTTATTATTTTACCACAAAATAGGTCATTTTTTTCAAAAAGAAAGAAAAACAATGTTTGTTATAAAAATTTTTATTTTGTTTTACAGAAAATTATAAAAAATTTTATTTAAATGACTAAATTTTATGATATTTATGGACAAATAAGTCTTGTTTTATATCGTTTATCAAAGACTAACTCGTTTTAAGATATAACGCCAAATAATAATAAAAACATAAATTTCACTTTTTTTTCACAAATGATTGAATTATTAGTGTATGTATGTTACTATGTGATTAACAGTAGAAAGTAGTACTAACAACAGGTAAGATTATGTTTTTTGGTTGGTACGAATAATGAATAGAGTCATCTTGTATTTTGAAAGTATTAATCAAAATAACAAGGTGATTTTTTTTAGTAAGGAGTGAGGTATGAAGAAAAAGATATGGTTGGTTTTCTTTTTGATGATAGTTGTATTTATTCCAAGTAATCAATTAGAAAAACAAAAAGAAGAAATTATATTAGCAAGTGAGGTGGAAAGAGAAAAAGTATTCGAACCAACAGTATTTTTAAATGGTGGAGAGTTTTCTGGGGAAATAACAGAAGATACGTTGCTCCATAAAGGAAATTATACTGTTAGTAAAGATCTTGTAATTAAAGAGGGAGTAATAGTTGAAGTAGAAGCAGGGAGCCAATTTAACTTTAGTACAAGTAATACAATTGTAAGTATTCAAGGAAAATTTAAATTGTCTGGAACAGAAGCTGATAATATTAATGTAGAATATTCCCGAAATGTTGGAAGTAAGGAATTTATTTTAGTAGAGAAAAATGGTATTTTAGAAGCCGATTTCGTTAATGTTCATAATAAGTCATCCTATTATTCTGGTTCTGTCAGTCCAGCTATTACCAATAATGGGAGGTCTTTATTAAATAGTATTAAAGTAACAACTGCTGGTGCAGTAAATGGAATAACGAGTAGTGGTGTTCTTACTTTAACAAATAGTATCATTGATAAAAATTTAATGATTTCAGACAGTGGATTAGCGTTAAATATTCATGACAATATTATAAAAGGAAATTTTAATGTTGATTTAACAAACGCTAATATACAAACTTTCAAAGATATTAATAATAATGTAGATAATGCTGGGAATTTAAAGCTAATCTTATTGGAGCAAAGTCCGCAAGGCAGTATTAAATTATATAAGCAAATATATCAAATAAATAATTCAATTGTAATTTTAGAAAATGAAACGATGGAAATAGAAGCAGGTTCAACATTTAAAAATCAAAATTCATCACAAAATATTGTCATAAATGGAACATTAATATTAAATGGTACAGAAGAACAAAAAGTAAATATAGATTATGCTATGTCGGAAAATTTATCATTTTTTCAAATAGAAGAAACAGGGACATTAAAAATTAATTACACAGAAATATATAATAGATCTCAACATTATAATGGAGATAAGCCAAAACCAGTAATTAATAATTTAGGAAAAGTAGATATAAATTATTTAAATTTAACTTCTAAAAGTGCTTACAGTCATGTAGAAAGTGCTGGCGATACTAAAATTATAAATAGTTCATTAATACACTCATTAATAATTAAAGATGGTAGTAAAAGTTTAGTGGTTCAAAATAATGTTTTAAAAGGAACATTTAATGTATCTTTGAAAAACAGTAATATAAATACATTTAAAGAAATAAAAAATAATACGTTGGCAGATGGAACAGAAAAAATAATTACATTATTAGATACTCCAATGCAAGATATTAAGCTATATAAGCAAAGTTATCAAGTTAATGATTCCTTAATAATTCCAGAAAATAAAATAATGGAAATAGAAGCAGGAACAACATTAAAAAGTGAAAATTCATTACAGAATTTTATAATAAATGGGACTTTAAAGTTAAATGGTACAGAAGAAGAAAAAGTAAACATAGATTTTGCTATGTCAGAAAAATTATCATTTTTTCAAATAGAAGAAACAGGAATATTAGAAATTAATCATACAAATATGCATAATAGATCTCAGCATTATAATGGAGATAAGCCAAAACCAGTAATTAATAATTTAGGAACAATAATTATAGATTATTTAAATTTGACTTCCAATGGGGCAAGAACTTCTATCAGAAATGATGCTATAATTCAAATGACAAATAGTAATCTTGTGCATGATTTAGATATAGCAAATGGTAAAAGTAATGTTGTAATAAAAGATAGTGTTATTAAAGGAGAATTTAAAACAAATTTTTCTGAAACTAATAATAATACATTTAAGCAAATAATAAATAACACAGATGTAAATGGTAATGCTAAACCGATTCTTCTGTATGGGAGTCCATTAGTAAATGTTATACTATATAAAAATAATATATATGAAATTGTTTCTGCAATAACAATACCAGAAAATGTAGTAGTTGAAATGGAAGCGGGATCAATTTTAAAGAATCAAAATTCGTCACAGAATATTATTATAAATGGTATTTTAAAGTTAATAGGAACGGAAGAAGAAAAAGTAAATATAGATTATGCTCCATCATCATCTTATTCATTTCTCCAAATAGGAGAATTGGGACGCTTAGAGATGGTCTATACAGATATGTATAATCGAGCAACGCATAGTAATTATGATCATTTAAAGCCAGCAATTAATAATTTGGGAACGATGATTATTGATCATTTAAATTTAACTACAAAAGGTGCTTATAGTAATATTGAAAATAACGGAAATATTAAAATTACAAATAGTTATTTGATTCATAATTTGGTTATTCAGCAAAATAGTAGTCCAATATTTATAGAAAACAATGTTATAGGAGGAACTTTTTCTGTTTATTTAGAAGCATGCTTTTTAGAGACCTTTTCTAATATAAAAAATAATTATACCAAAGATAATCAGGCTATTACAGTTAAGTTAGAAGGTCAATTATTAAGAAGTGTAAAATTATCTAGTTCTTCTTATTTATTTTCATCAGCACTTACAATACCAAAAAATGTAGAGCTTATTATAGAATCAGGAAGTAATATTACTTTTGGGTTAGTTAGTGGTTTTAAAGTTTATGGAAGTATGAAATTGTTAGGAATAGAAGAGAAGTATATTAATATTAAGTATGATTCTTATAGCACTGATTTTCGTTTTATTGATATAATGCCAAATGGGAATTTAGAAATTATTTATACGAATATTGAAAACATTTCTTCAGATCGAGATGGGCGTCCTAAAACATATGCAATTTATAATAGTGGAACCATGAACGCTGCATATGTTAATATTATGTCTAAAGGGGTATCTCATAATATAAAAAATGTGGGAAAAATAGAGCTAATAAATAGTAAATTATGTCATTCTTTGTTTATAGAAGAAGGAAGTATTATTGACAACATTGAAAATAATATATTTGTAACTGGCGTTTTTACTGTTTTTCTGGAAGGCTGTGATTTAAGAACTTTTGATCAAATACATACAAATTATAAAAATGATGGCTCAATAAAAGATATTTTATTAGAAGGAAACTTAAAGAGGAGCGTGCGATTGCCAAAACAAGTTTATACGCGCGAGAAAAAACTTATAATACCAGAGGGTCTAGAACTCATTATTGAAAAGGGTACAACATTTCAATTAGAATCATCTATTGAAGTGGCAGGAACATTAAAGTTATTTGGAGAAGAACAAGAACCCGTGAATGTAGGCTTTTTTGCCACAGGAGACCAATCTAAAGTTATTAATATTTTAGAAACTGGATCAATGCATGCAAATTATGCAACAATTAATAATACTGTGTCTTTTGCGATGAATGGAAGCCGTCAAATTTATGCAATATACAATAATGGTATTTTAATAGCTTCACATTTAAATGTTACAACGGTTAAGCATAGTTCAATTGTAAAAAATCTTGGGCAAATTGATTTACTTGATAGTTATATACAAGATACTTTATATATTGAGCCAGGAAGCGTTATTCAACGTATTGAAAACAATATAATGTCTCGCTTTAATCTTAATTTGGAAGGTTGCAATTTAGAAAATTTGCAAAATATTTTAAATAATTATGATACTGATAAAAATGAAATAGTGATAAATTTATATGGAAGCTTAGTAAGAAGTGTACGATTACCAAAACATAAATATGAAATGAATTCTGCATTGGTTATTCCAGATAATATGCAATTAATCATTGATGCAGGTTCAGTTCTAAATATGAAGTCTCCAACAATTGAAGTAAATGGTATTATGAAAGTTTTTGGAACAGGGGAAGAGAATGTTATTATAAATTATAATCGGGGGACTGATGCATTTATAACAGTTGGAAGTAATGGAAAAGTAGAAGCAAATTATGCTACATTGCACAATGTAGATAGCTGGTCTGCGATACATAAGACAATGGATGCAATTAATAATCAGGGAAATTTAACACTACAGAATTCTCAATTATTATCAGATTATGCAAGTTGTAATGTAAAAAATAGCGGATCACTAAATATCAAAAATAGTCATTTTGATAGTATGATTCATTTGAATGATGGTAGCCATGATATTAATATAAATGATAGTGTTCTTGGCTCATCAATTGTTATTAATACAGAGTTAAAAGGTAGTGTGAGTATAAACAGAAATGCATCTACTTCTTATCAAGAAAACGCCATTCATATTCCATTTCAATATATAACTCCAAATTTATTGGAGAATATGAAAGATAATTATAATTCTAAAGATAACTTATATAGTGGGATAGGATTAACTGGAAATGTAACTAAAAGTGTTAAATTGCCAGGACAGAAATATATGTTGCGAAATATTGTTGAAATTGATGAAAATTCAGTTTTGGAAGTTGAGCCAGGAGCGCTTTTAAAGACTAAGTTTAGTGGAATACAGGTTATCGTAAACGGAGTATTAAATTTAAGGGGGAGCTTAGATAATCCCATAAAATTTTCCGATTTACATGAGGGAACATCAGAAGATAATAATTGGAAAGGGATTGTAATCAATCCTTCAGGAATGGCAATAGTCAGTAATACAGAATTTGTTAGAGTTGGATATGGTTCTGGAACTTACGCTATTGAAAATGCAGGACAATTAATTATGTGGAATTCTATACTTGATGTAGCTCGAGGTAATGGTATTCGATATAATACAACAAATACAAATCAAGTATTAGTTAATAATTTTATAAAGGGAACTGTTGGTTCTTATCAAATTCCTATAAATGCAACTTTTAACTATTGGAATTCTGAAAATGGTCCTAGAAGATATAATCCAGATACGAATAGTTATGTTGGTGATGGTGTAACTATTTTAACGAATAATATCCAGATTTATCCTTATAATACATTTTTTGTAAAGAATGATATAGAATCGGTTGAATACATAAAAACTGTAGTTTATGATGCACCTCATTTTGGAAAATTAGGAGTCAATTCTTTTAACGGAAATTATAGTAAGCAATATGTAGATTTCGAAGTATCAAATAATTTAAATATTATAAGAACTTACAATTCTAAAAATACAAAAGAAAGTATATTGGGGTATGGATGGTCATTGAGTTATGATTCTTATGTAGAAAAACATCCTTATGGAGATCATTCCTATCTTGTTCATTTACCAGATAGTTCTATTAATGTCTTTATGAAACAGGATGAACAATATGTTTCTTTAAATAGTAGAAATACATTCCAAATTGTAAATGAGAAATATGTATTAACAACAAAGGAACAAATGATTTATACTTATGGTAAAAATGGAAAGTTAGAAAGTATTACTGATCAATATGGAAATAAAACCGTTTTAACTTATACGAATCATTTGTTAACTTCTATTACAGATTCTAATCATAGAACTTATACATTAGAATATCAAAATGATTTGCTTACCAAAGTTACTGATCCAATGAATAGAACAACAGAATATCGCTATAAAGATAATTTACTTTCTAAAGTAATCAATACAAATGGCATTGAAACTATTTATAGTTATAATGCATTCAAACAATTAGTTAATGTAAAGGAAAATAACAATGTAATGCTAACATTAGAATATATCACAGAAGGCATTTATAAAAACTATATTTTGAAGCTAACAAATGAGAAAGGATTAACAAAAACATATACTTATGATAGTAGTTCTAATATGACAATAGAAACAGATTCAAATAATAGGATTACAAAAAAATATTATGATAGAGATGGTTATGTCTATAAAGAAATTAATCCGAATGAAAATGCTAAAACAACCACTTATCAGTTAGAAAATGGAACAAATAAATATGGAGAGGTAGCGTCTATTACTGATATTAATTCAGCAAAAACTACTTATGCAAGAGATGAAAAAGGAAATATTATCAAAGTAACCAATCCAGATTCTGGAATCAAACAATATACCTATAATTCTAAAAATCAAGTCACCAAAGAAATCGATGAAGTTGGTAGCATTACAGAATATATTTATGATACTGATGAAATTACTCTATTAAAACAAGTAAAACCATTAGATGGGAAAACTATATATAGTGAAGAAGCAGATCAAAGCAAATTTCAAATTATTTCTTACACTTATTATGAACCTTCTGAAGTAAATAATATCAAAGGATTAATCAAAATAAAAACAGATGAAAAAGGAACAACCACTTATACTTATAATGACAATGGAGACATTATTTCTATTATGAATGCAAATAATATTGAAACAGTTTATACCAAAAATAAACTAGGTTGGACTTTAACAGAACAGGTAGAAGATGGTTATCTTACAGAATATGAGTATGACAATCGTGGAAATGTCACAAGTATCAGAAAAGATTCTAAATTAATTTCTAAGACAGAATACAATTATCAAAATAAACCAATTAAAGTAATGGATGGAAATTGTAAAGAAATTACTTTAATTACAAATGTTACAAAATCTTTAAATTGGAATTCCAATCAAAGTTTACTTTCTACCAGTGACAATAGTATGATCTGTGATGCAATTACTTATGAATATGATATTTCTGGAAATAAAATAAAAGAAACTGATAGAGAAGGTAATATTACGACTTATCAATATGATCAATATGGAAATGTAATAAGAAAAAATCTTCCAAATGATTCAAGTTATTTTTATGAATATGATACTTTAAATAGATTAGTAAAAACTTCTTTTGAAGAGGAAGAAGAGACAACTTTATTAGAAGAAAAAACTTATACATTAGGTTCTACTTCTACAGTAACAACTAAAACATATACAAATGATACTGATTTCAAAACTATGGTAGAAAGTTATAATAATCGTGGATTTAAAACAATAGAAAAATTAGAAACACATTCAGCAACCACCAATTATTATAAAAATGGTCAAGTTTCATCAACTGTAGATAGAAATGGAGCATATACATATTATTACTATGATAAAGTAAATCAGTTAAGTAAAAAATGTGTTCAAGCAAATAGTTATTATATTTGTACTCTTTATACTTATGATCATTTAGGCAGATTAATAGAAGAAAAAGTAGGAAAAAATACAGTTTCTTCTAGTGGAACACCATCTAGTTATGTTATAACAACTTACGAGTATGATGATCTTGGACAAGTGATTAAAAAAACAACTTCAAGTGGAGAAGAAATAGAATATACTTATGATATTTATGGAAATGTTTTAACACAAAAAATAAAAATCAGTGAAGATAAATATCAAACAAAAACATATGAATATAATGATTTAAATAAAGTGACAAAAGAAAACCTAGAAGGAATTATTACGACTTATGAATATGATGGAGTTGGGAATTTATTAAAGAAAATAACTGGTGAAAATGTTGTTACAGAATATCAATATAATAAGAACTATCAAATAACAAAAACAATATTAGATAACATAACTCAAGAAATGATTTCTTATGACAATATGGGAAATGTAATAGAAAAAACAGATCCAAATGGAAATGTTACAAAATATAGTTATGATAAACGTAATAATGTAATAAAAGAAACGAGTTCTAAAAATTTTATTACAACACATTCTTATGATTTTAATAATCGTTTGATAAAAACAAAGGAACAAAATAAAACAATAGTTTATAGTTATGATAAATTTGACAATGTCATTTCAAAAACGATCAATGATACAATTACTTATCAATACACTTATGATAAAAACAATAATGTATTAAAAGAAATAGATCCATTAGGGCATAGTGTAACTTATGTTTATGATAAGCTAAATAGAGTTGTTCAGGTAACGGATAAATTAGGCAATTACAAAACTTATGGTTATGATACGTTATCAAATATAGTAACAGAAAGAAATGAAAAGAGTATTTATACTTATTCTATTTATGATGAAAGAGGAAATGTAAAAGAGAAAAAAGTAGGTTCTTTAGTCATAGAACAAAATGAATATGATTTGATGAATAATTTAACTAAGAAAAAGGATGCAAATAACAACGTAACAACTTATGAATACAATACATTAAATCAGTTAGTCAAGAAAACAAATCCATTGGGTTATATTGAAGAATATGAATATGATAAAAATGGAAATGTTGTAAAAATTAAAACAAGCGATAAAGTAATTTTGTATTCTTATGATAATCGAGGCAATTTATTAAAGACAGTAGAAGAATCAACGGATGGAAAACAAAAAATTGAGACTTCAAAAGAGTATGATAACAGCAATAATGTGATTAAAGAAATTGATGGAAATGGCAATATTACAATTCATACTTATGATAGTTTAAATAATCTTATTAAAACCAAAAATCCTCTTAATCAAGAGACCATATATGAATATGATAATAACAACAATCTAGTGAAAGAAACCAATTATTTAGGAGATTCTAAAGTTTATATTTATGATTCATTTGATAGAGTGATAGAAAAGAAAAATGAGTTAAATGAAACAATTGAAAAACTAGAGTATGATTTAAATGGGAGACAAATAAAAAGCATAGATGGATTAGGTCATACAACTACATTTGTTTATGATAAATTAGATAGAGTGATTGAAAAGATTGATCCATTAAATAGAAGCGAAAAAACAACTTATGATGCGTTAGGAAATGTGTTAACAAAAACAGATCCAAATGGAAATATCACAAGATATGAATATAATAATTTTAACAAAGTGACAAAAATAACAAATCCTCTAAATGAAGTAACCATTTATACTTATGATAACAATAATAATTTATTAACTGTTACAGATGGAAATAGTAAAAGAACGATTTATACTTATAATGCGCTCAATTTAGAGTTAACAGAAAAAGATTCATTAGGAAATATAGAAACAAAAGAATATAACAGTAATGGAACGCTAAAGAAAAAAACAACCAAAAATGGTTCAGAAATTTTTTATAGTTATGATATTCATGATAGATTGATAAAAGAAAATGATATTGTTTATAAGTATGATAACAATAACAATTTACTAGAAATCAAAGAAAATGAGAATGTCATTACTAGAACTTATGACAAATTAAATCGAGTAGTTTCTAAAACAGAAAATGGTTTCACAACAACACTTACGTATTCTGATTATACAGAAACTAGTATAGACCCAAAAGGAAATGAAACAATTAAAAAGTTTGATAAAACTGGTAGATTAAAAGAAGTAGTAGGGAATGCTAGTTATATTTATAATTTAGATGGAACAGTAAGTAAAGTAACTTATCAAAATGGTTCTATAGAAGAATATACTTACAAAGATGATAAGTCATTAGATACACTAGTAAATACATATGGAGATAACAAAGAAACTTATCAATATCAGTATGACAATAATAAAAACATTATTTCAAAATATGAAAATGGAAAAGAAACTAGTTATACTTATGATGCGTTAAATCGATTAAAAACGATTAGTGAAGTAATATATCAAGAAATTGGGAATGAAGAATTAGAAAGAGTAGAAACACTATTAACTACTTACATTTATGATAAAGCTGGAAATAGAATTAAAGAAGTTAGTGGAACTGTTACAAAGGAATATACTTATGATAGTAATAATAGATTAATAAAAATAATTGAAAAAGAAGATAACATAGTTACAAAAACAACAGATTATACTTATGACAAAAATGGAAATAGTATAACAGAAACAGTGAATAAAGAAGTAAAAGTAACCAATACATATAATGAGAGAAATGAATTAATCAAAACTATTTCTGATAAAGAAATCAATTATATCTATAATCCAGAAGGAAAAAGAATTCAAAAACAAGTAGATAATAAAGTAATAAAATATATTTATGAAGGATTAGATGTTATCTTAGAATTAGATGAAAATGATAACAAAATAGCTCAGAATATATATGGTCTATCTTTAATATCAAGAAATACAGATCAAAAAGGATATTATTTATATAATGGGCATGGAGATACAGTAAGGATTGTAGATAATGAAGAAAATTTACTAAATAGCTATACATATGATGAATGGGGAGTTATAATAGATAGTAATGGAGAGTTTGATAATCCATATAGATATGCAGGATATTATTATGATATAGAAACAGATAACTATTATTTAATAAGTAGATATTATAATCCAGAGATAGCTAGATTTATCAGTGAAGATTCATATAGAGGAGATTATAATGATCCACTTAGTTTAAATAGATATGTATATGTAGTAAACAATCCGTTGATTTATATAGACCCAGATGGATATTGGCCGAAATGGTTAGAAGAGTTTGGAAAGAATCTATGGAATGAAACTGTAAATTTTGGAAAGACATTAGGAGCAACCATTCATGGAGGAGCAGAAGCAATAGTAGATACTTTAGTTGGAATCGTTCAAAATCCAATTAATGCTGTAAAACAAGCATATTATGGTGGAAAATATATAGACAATGAATTATATCACGCTATTGGATTAAAAGCTGATGAAAGTTATAAAGCAGATGCCAAAGAATATGGAACAAATTTCATGGAAATCGCATCTCAGTATAATGTAGTAAATATGGCTACTGGAATCTTTAATAATTTCAAAACTACATTGGATCCAAAAAATTTAGAGAGTTTTGTAGATAAAGATACTCCATATTCAGAGAAAGTAGCATATGCGAATAGTGCAACAAAAACAGCAATGACAGTATACGGAACATATAAAGTAGGACAAGGTATTTATAATAAAGTTACACAAGTAAATACAGCAGGTACATTAAAAACATATGGAAATAATAATTTATCAAATACTACTTTGTATAGAAATAGTCCATATAGTGGACAAAAAACTTACTTGGTTGATTATAATAAAATTATTAATCAGTATAATTGGGGGAATCCTGAAACTTTATATGATCATTTTGATAGACATGGTAAAAAGTTAGATACAACAACGCCAGAACAATATGCTGATAGTGCTAGAAAGTTATATGATGAGCGCTATAAATATGAGGTAAAACAAGATGTCAATGGGATAGTTAGAGTCTATGATTATGATAGTAAACTTTTAGGCTCTTATAATATAGATGGAACAACAAGAACATTTTTGAAGGCTAGAAGTCATAACTATTGGTATAATCAGCCAGGAAAAATTATAAATAGAGGTGATATTAAATGAGAAAAGCAAAATGTCCATGTTGTGGATACTATACACTAAATGAGATTAATGGAAATCATTATGATGAAATATGTAAAGTATGCTTTTGGCAAAGTGACGTTGTTCAAGATAACAATCCTTCTTTTGAAGGTGGCGCAAATGATATGTGTTTAATAGAAGCGAGGAAAATGTATAAAAAAGTAGGAGCAATAGATTCAGAATTTTTAAAGTATGTCAGGGCACCATTAGAGGAAGAATTTTCAGAAAACAATAAAAAATGAAAATAAATTATAGTCCTACTTATTTTAGCCAATCATTTGATTGGCTTTCTCTCTATTCTGTACTTTAAAACTGTCCAAGTAAATGAATAAGTCAAAGTTAAATAACTGACTTAGTAATCAGCATAGGAACAAAAAAATAAAAAGTACATTATACAAAAACAACAGATTATACTTATGACAAAAATGGAAATAGTATAACAGAAACAGTGAATAAAGAAGTAAAAGTAACCAATACATATAATGAGAGAAATGAATTAATCAAAACTATTTCTGATAAAGAAATCAATTATATCTATAATCCAGAAGGAAAAAGAATTCAAAAACAAGTAGATAATAAAGTAATAAAATATATTTATGAAGGATTAGATGTTATCTTAGAATTAGATGAAAATGATAACAAAATAGCTCAGAATATATATGGTCTATCTTTAATATCAAGAAATACAGATCAAAAAGGATATTATTTATATAATGGGCATGGAGATACAGTAAGGATTGTAGATAATGAAGAAAATTTACTAAATAGCTATACATATGATGAATGGGGAGTTATAATAGATAGTAATGGAGAGTTTGATAATCCATATAGATATGCAGGATATTATTATGATATAGAAACAGATAACTATTATTTAATAAGTAGATATTATAATCCAGAGATAGCTAGATTTATCAGTGAAGATTCATATAGAGGAGATTATAATGATCCACTTAGTTTAAATAGATATGTATATGTAGTAAACAATCCGTTGATTTATATAGACCCAGATGGATATTGGCCGAAATGGTTAGAAGAGTTTGGAAAGAATCTATGGAATGAAACTGTAAATTTTGGAAAGACATTAGGAGCAACCATTCATGGAGGAGCAGAAGCAATAGTAGATACTTTAGTTGGAATCGTTCAAAATCCAATTAATGCTGTAAAACAAGCATATTATGGTGGAAAATATATAGACAATGAATTATATCACGCTATTGGATTAAAAGCTGATGAAAGTTATAAAGCAGATGCCAAAGAATATGGAACAAATTTCATGGAAATCGCATCTCAGTATAATGTAGTAAATATGGCTACTGGAATCTTTAATAATTTCAAAACTACATTGGATCCAAAAAATTTAGAGAGTTTTGTAGATAAAGATACTCCATATTCAGAGAAAGTAGCATATGCGAATAGTGCAACAAAAACAGCAATGACAGTATATGGAACATATAAAGTAGGACAAGGTATTTATAATAAAGCTACACAGGTAAATACAGCAGGTACATTAAAAACATATGGAAATAATAATTTATCAAATACTGCTTTGTATAGAAATAGTCCATATAGTGGGCAAATAGTGATTTCAGGAAATAGTGAATTATTTTTTGGAATTAAATATCCTGGAGATTCTATGACCCAAATAATAAATAAGGGTTATGAATGGAGAGGTTCAGGGGACCCAGCAAGTGGACAAGGAAATTACTATAATCCAAAAACAGGAGAAAGTTTGCATCCAGATTTAAATCATGAGGGTTCAATAGGACCTCATTGGGACTATATGCCGAATAGACAAAGTTATGGATACAGAATTTTTCCAGATGGAAAATTTGTAAAAAAATAGGAGGAGAAAAAATTATGAGTACGAATGATTGGAGATTACAAGGTCAAGAAGAGATTTTGAGTAATAAGAATTTAACTTATAAGAAATATTGTAAAATTTCAGAAAGTAATGATCACGAACATTGTGCGTTTTGTTGGAAAAAATTTAGTGAGTATGAGGGAGATATGCACTACGGATATACTACTTTAGATAATAAATATTGGATATGTGAAAATTGTTATAATGATTTTTGTTCTTCCTTTAATTGGCAAATATCACAAAAATAGTTTAGTAAAAAATTTATTGTTATATTATAGGCAAAATATTTTAGTTAAGCCAATCAAATGATTGGCTTTCTCTCTATTCTGTACTTTAAAACTGTCCTAGTAAATGAATAAGTCAAAGTTAAATAACTGACTTAGTAATCAGTAGAGGAAAACAAAAATTGACAAATCCAAGGAATAATACAATGTTTTTCCTAGAAAAAGGAAATTATATAAATTATTAAGTTTGGAATTAGCCCAAGCAAAAAAAGGAAGAAGACTTCCTTTTTTTAGTTATTAAATGCTCTTGCACCAATAACGATTACTAATAAGATAAATAGGACTAATATGATAGCAGCACCATATCCAGCACCGCCACCGTATCCGTATCCTCCACCATAAGATGGATATCCAGAGTTGCAGCAGCAATTATTTCCATAACCACTATAACCACCGTAATAATACATTATAATCCCTCCCATCTAATCTAATATATTGTATTAAACTGTCAAAATAATGTTTATGAAATTCACCTATTTTTGAAAAATTGATTGTGAGATAATAAAATATATGTTATGATTAAAAGTAGAGTAGGTGAGGATATGATCAAACAAATAAGACGTAACTTACATGATTTAGATAAACCATTACTCTTTGTTACAGTAGCTTTCTTCTTGTTTGGATTATTTAATATCTTAACTGCCTCTAGTAGAGAAGCTGTTGTCAGATACGATGCTTCTATGTATCACTATTTTATTCAACAATTAAAAATGCTTTCTATTGGTTTTGTAGGGTTTTTAATTGTCATTAATATTGATAGCAAAAATTATCCAAAATGGGCATTTTTCTTATTTATAGGTGTTTTATGTTTACTCGTTTATCTATCTTTAGCAGGAGCAGAACATAAAGGCGCTAAAAACTGGATTAATATTATGGGGTTTTCCTTTCAACCTAGTGAATTTGCGAAACCAATCATCATCGTATCTTTGGCTTGTTTATTTGACTTATTTGGGAAAAAACTCAAAAATAAACGAATCGCACATTATGATATGATATCTGTTATTCTAATTGTAGGATTATTAATTCCTGTCATTGTGTTTTTACAAAAAGACTTTGGGACAATGTTAATCTTGATGACAATTTTCTTTGTAATGTTTTTCGCTAGTCCTATTTTAAGGATTGAAAAACTAAAAATATTTTTTCTACTGATTGGGCTTGGAATTGTAGTATGTGCAACTATGATTATGGTAAAAGGATATGTGTTATCTCCAGCACAAATGGCAAGATTTGACTTTTTTAATCCCTGTTCCAGATATGAAGAAGGTGGATATCAAGTCTGTAACGGTTTCATTGCCTTTAATGATGGAGGATTATGGGGACTTGGAATTGGAAAAAGCAAACAAAAATATTCTTACATTCCAGAACCACATACGGATAGTATTTTTGCTATTATAGGGGAAGAATGGGGATTTTTAAAAAGTACAATTATCTTTATTGTTTATGCATATATTTTAAAGCGAATCTTAGATTTGTCATCAAAAGCAAGCAAGACGAGAGGAAAATTTATCTGTTTGGGAGTAGCAACTTATATATTTTCTCATATTTTAATTAACTTAGGCGGACTATTTGGAGTAATTCCTTTAACTGGAGTTCCATTACCTTTCTTATCTTATGGGGGCTCCTTTGCCATTTCCCTAATTGGTTCTCTTAGTCTTGTACAAAGAGTTCATATAGAAACAAAAAATCAAAAAATTAATGTAGGAGGAAGAATATGAAAAAAAATGGATTTACATTAGCTGAACTTTTAGGAGTAATTGTTATTTTAGGACTTTTACTGCTTCTTGTATTTCCTTCCGTTGTAAAAGAACTAAAAGAAGGAGAAGCAAGCATTGATAATGCAGTTGAACAAATCATTAAAAATGGTGCTTCAAATTATGTTGAAAATAACAAAAATACTTATCCATCTACTAAGAACGCAACTTATTGTATTACTTTAAGTACTTTAGTAAATGCAGGAGAAATTTCTAAAAGCTTGCTTATTGATAAAAAAGGCAATGAATTAGATTTAGAAAAAAAAGTAGAAGTTCAGATTCAAAGTGGTCAAAAAACTTATAAAATGAATGATCAATGTCAAAATAGTTAGGATTTTTTATCTATGATCAAATATCATCTTATGAGGTGATAAAATGATACAAAAAATATTTGAGCAAAAAAGAGCGCTACTAATCATTAGTATCATTCTTTTTTTGTTAGTCACATTTTTTCTATATCCAAAAAAGGAAGCAGTTATATTAGAAGAACCCTTGATCAAAGAAATAGAAACATCTGTTAAAAATGATATGATCCAAGTAGATATCAAAGGAGCGGTAAAAAAACCTGGAGTTTATCAAATGAACATAGATTCTAGAGTACAAGATGTAATAGAAAAAAGTGGAGGGCTTTTAGAAAATG
This sequence comes from uncultured Mycoplasmatota bacterium, assembly GCA_947643405.1. GTDB lineage: Bacteria > Bacillota_I > Bacilli_A > RF39 > UBA660 > MGBC102946. The sequence goes on from CANRVY010000009.1 coordinate 18,638, forward strand.
CCAATTTAAATACCATTAATTTGAGCAAAAAATTGGAAGATGAAATGGTCATAATTATTTACACAAAAGAAGAAATTGACCAGTTCATGCAAGAAGAAACAAGAACCTTAAAGCAAGAAAATACCTGTGTTTGCCCTAAAGTAACAAATAATGCTTGTGTTGAAAAAACGGTTACCAATCAAGAAGAGACGGTCATTTCAAAGAAGGTTTCCTTAAATCAAGGAACTAGAGAAGACTTTGAAAGCCTAACAGGAATCGGACCATCAAAAGCAGAATCTATTATACAATATCGAAATGAACACGGAAAATTTGAAACAATTGAAGAAATTAAAAATGTAAGTGGAATTGGAGAATCAACCTTTGAAAAAATTAAAGACAATCTTACACTCTAATTCTCTTTTATTATTTTGCTTTTTATTTTTGTTTTTTTATCTCTTTATTTCCTTTGCTTTTACAAAATCAAAATATCAAAAAAATGATACCTTTTTTGAAGGAACCATTTTATCGAAAAAAATATATGAAGGATATGCAACTTTAGAAATTAGAGGAAAAGAAAAAATACTTGTTCAATATACTTCCTCTCGTGAACAAATAGAACAGTTAAAAATAGGCGATATTATCTCTTTAAAAGGAACTTTAGAACTATCTAGCACAAATAGAAATTTTCATTTATTTAACTATCAAAAATATTTGAGAGGAAAACAAATATTTTGGATTGTGAAAACAGATAAAATAACATTAAAAAAACATTCTCGCGGTCTTTATTTATGGAAAGACAAATTGATTCGAAAAATAGAAGCTAGAAAAGCTCCCTCCTATTACTTTTCTTTCTTATTAGGAGATAGTTCTAAATTAGAGAAAAAAACATTATATCAGGAACTAGGGATTAGCCATCTTTTTGCAGTATCAGGAATGCATATTCTCTTTATAGCAGGAGCTTTATCTAAATTATTTCAAAAAATATGTTCTAAGAAAATGGTTTCTTTTTTCTTTGTTACCATATTATTAACACTTTATATTTGGCTATTATCAGATAGTGCATCTGCAAATAGAGCTTATCTATTATATATTTTTTCTTTTTTAAATAAGTATTATAAGATAGAACTTTCCCCTTTAAAACTGCTATTTTATGTTGCTATGATTTCTATTATTAGAAACCCATTTTGTATTCTTCAAATTGGTTTTCAATTTAGTTTTCTTATTTGCTTTTTTCTAATGCTTACAAAAAGAAATTCCGAAGGATATATCAAAGATCTATTGGTAACTTCTACTTTTGCTTTTCTTGTCAGTGTGCCTCTTTCCTTATATCACTTTCATCAAATTCATTTAGGAAGTATCTTTTTTAATATGATAGCAGTTCCAATTGTTACAACTATTTTATTTCCACTATCCTTTTTTTCTTTTTTATTTCCAATCTTTGAAAATATTTTTTGCTTGTGCATTGAGATTTTTGAATTTGTGATGGGGTGCTTTAGAACATTTGATTTTTTAAAACTGACATTCCAAGCATTCACTATTTTTTTTCTTTTTCTTTATTATTCTTTATTAATTTTTGGTTTTATTAAAAACAAAAAATTTTTTATTTTCTTTTTCCTACTTTTATCGTTTCACTTTCTAATTCCTTATATGGATACTCATTATTGGATTGACATGATTGATGTAGGAGAGGGAGACTCGATTTTAATACGTTATCCCCATTTAGAAAAAACCATTTTAATTGACTGTGGAGGTCAACTTCCTTTTGGAAAAAAAAGAACATCACAAGTAGACAATATTTTAATTCCCTATATGAAATCATTGGGAGTAAAAAAGATAGATGTTTTAATATTAACGCATGGGGATTATGATCATATGGGAAATGCAATTGATTTAGTAGAAAAATTTAAAATTGAAAAAATAGTACTAAATTGCGGAGTATATAATGATTTAGAAAAGGAATTAGTCAGTATTCTAAATAAAAAGAAATTAAAATATTATTCCTGCATTAAAGAACTTAAACTTGCTACCAATAAGCTATATTTTTTAAATACAAGAGAATATGATAATGAAAATGATAATTCAAGTGTTATTTATACAGAACTTAATCATTACAAATTTCTATTTATGGGAGATGCTAGTGAAGAGAAAGAAATGGATATATTAAACAAATACAAATTAAATAGTATAGATTTTCTTAAAGTAGGACATCATGGATCTAAAACTAGTTCTAGTAAAGCGTTTATTAATGCGATAATTCCTAAATATTCTCTCATTTCGGTTGGCAAAAATAACAGGTATGGTCACCCGAATAAAGAAGTACTAGAAAATTTAGGCAATTCAAAAATATATAGAACTGATATTGATGGAGGAATTCAAATAAAACTAAACAAGAATGGATATAAGATTAGAACTTGTAATCCATAGAAAGGAATAAGATTTGAATTATATAGATGAAAATGTAAAAAAGATCAGTCAGAAAGAAATTATTGGAATTATAATTTGCAAACAGAATAACAAATATGTAATAAAATATTGTTTTAGCAAATAATTACTAGAGAATATGAATTGGTATGATATCAATAAAATTAAGAATAAGAAAAACATTTTTTTGACACATTTTGACTTCATAAAAATATACTATTTATGAAAGATGTAAGAAAATAAAATAAACAGGAATATTATCTGTCAAAACTGGATATTCTATAAGTAGGACATTGTGGTTTTAAAATAGAGAAGAAAAAAATTTGAATTATAAAACTTGTCTTCCCTAAGACACGTTACCCATATGGTGGCGTTTTATATAGATTTGAGGCATAAATTGCCTCTTTTTTGCGATTTTTATAAAAAAGATTATGAAAAATTAAGGATTTTTAAAAGTTTTGTCGTATATTATTAATAGGGAGTTTGATAATATGCCTTTGATAAGTCCAGAAGAAATTAATCGCATAAAAATGAGTAATGACATTGTAGATACAATATCAAAGTATATTCCACTTGTCCCGAAAGGAAAAAACTTTTTTGGGGTTTGCCCATTTCATGAAGATCACTCGCCTAGTATGAGTGTTTCCAAAGAAAAACAAATTTATACTTGTTTTTCATGTGGTGCAACTGGGAATGTTATTAAGTTTGTTGAAGATTTTGAAAATGTAAGTTTTATGGAAGCCTTAAAAATATTGGCAGATAAAGCAGGAATTGTCTTATCAGTAGGTTCTATTCAAAAAAGAAGTTTTGATAAAAACGGACCACTTTATGATATTTATGATTTGAGTGCCAAATTTTATCATAATAATATTAATACAGCATTGGGAAAAAATGCTAAAGAATATCTGAAAAAACGTGATATTGATGAGTCCATAATCAAAGAATTTGGAATTGGACTAGCTTTAAAAAAACATGATATGTTAATGAATCTTCTTGTTAATAAAAAATTTGATATGAATATGCTTATGAAAAGCGGACTGATCGTTAGAAACGAACATGGATATTTAGATTCTTATTATAACCGAATTATGTTTCCATTATGGGATATTACAGGAAAAGTAGTAGGGTTTAGTGGAAGAATTTATAGTGGAGAAAAAGATGCTCCAAAATATATCAATTCTAAAGAATCAGAGATTTTTAAAAAGGGAGAGCTTTTATATAATTATCATCGAGCTAAAGATGAAGCTAGAAAAGAAAATAAAGTCATTATTATGGAAGGCTTCATGGATGTGATTAGAGCCTATACGATTGGAATTAAAAATGTCGTAGCTATGATGGGGACAGCAGTTACAAAAGAGCAAGCTTTACTCATCAAACGCATGGCAAAAGAAATAATTCTTTGCTTTGATGGAGATAGAGCAGGAGAAAAAGCTACACTATCTTGTTCAGAAGAACTCTTGAAAATTGGAGTTACACCTAAAATTGTTCATTTAGAAGAAGACTTAGACCCAGATGAATATGTTAGCAAGTATGGGAAAGAGAGATTTTTAAGAAAATTGGAAAATCCAATTAATGTGATGGATTTTAAATTATTTTATTTAAAGAAGCAGAAAAATTTATCAAGTGGACAAGATGTTGCAAAATATGTAAGTGATGTATTAGCAGAGTTAACAAAAATAGATGATGATATTCTAAAAGAATTAACGCTTCATAAAATAAGTGAAGAATCAAAATTAGATATTGAATTTTTAAAAGCTCAGTTAGCTTCAAAAGAAGTTCCAAAAAAAGTAGAAGAAAAGAAAATCGAAAAGAAAAAAATGAACAAATATGATAAAGCACAAATGTATTTGTTATATTATATGTTAAGAAGCAAAGAAGTTATTCGTTTATATAATAAAAAAATTACATTTATGCCTACAGAACAATATCGCAATTTAGCATTTCACATTAGCTATTATTATAAAATCTATGGAGATATTAATATATCATCATTGATTGATCAATTTGAAGATAATAAAGAACTGATTCATACTCTAGGTAAAATTGAACAGTTAAATTTAAAAGAGGATTATACATTAGAAGAGATAGAAGATTATTTAAATACAATCAAAGAGTATAATATTAAAAATGGGCAAGCTGAATTGCAAAAAAAATTAAAGACAGAACAAGATTCAAAAGAAAAAGTGAGAATTGCAAATGAAATACTTGCATTAAAAGTAAGGAGAGACGAAAATGATCAATGAAATTAAAAGTTTTGAAGAAAGAAAACAGGAATTAGTAAAAAAAGGAAAAGAAAAAGGATTTATTAGTTATGAGGAATTAGCAGCTGCTTTAAAAGGATTAGATTTAGATGCTGATGCATTAGACGAATTATATAACTTATTTACAGAAAATAATATTGCTGTTGTATCAGAAGATGAAAGTGAAGGCGGAAATGGTGGAAGCGTAGATAAAATTTTATTAGATGATAACGCCTTAACCAAAGATTTAACTATTAATGATCCAGTTAGAATGTATTTGAAAGAGATTGGTCAAATCAAATTGCTCAGCATGGAAGAAGAATTAGAACTATCTGATCGAATTAGAGAAGGCGACGAACAAGCAAAAACAATTTTGGCAGAAGCAAATTTGCGTTTGGTTGTTAGTATTGCCAAAAGATATGTAGGTAGAGGAATGCTTTTCTTAGACTTAATTCAAGAAGGAAATATTGGTTTGATGAAAGCAGTGGATAAATTCGATGTTTCAAAAGGATTTAAATTTTCTACTTATGCAACATGGTGGATTAGACAAGCTATTACAAGAGCTATTGCAGATCAAGCTCGTACGATTCGTGTACCAGTACATATGGTTGAGACGATTAACAAATTAGCACGTGTTCAAAGGCAACTTACATTAGAATTGAATCGTGAACCAAGTGAAGAAGAGTTAGCAAAGAAAATGAATGTTTCCGTTGACAAAATTAGAGACATCTATAAAATTTCACAAGAACCCGTTAGTTTAGAAACTCCAATTGGAGAAGAAGACGATTCTCATTTGGGAGACTTTGTTCCAGATGAAAGAAATATGAGTCCTGAAGAATATGCAACTAATGAAATGTTAAAAGATGAAATTTCTGAAGTGCTTCTTACTTTAACAGAAAGAGAGGAAAAAGTAATTCGTTTGCGTTTTGGATTAGAAGATGGAAAATCTAGAACATTGGAAGAGGTTGGTCAAATGTTTGGCGTTACTCGTGAGCGTATTAGACAGATTGAGGCAAAAGCACTAAGAAAACTTCGTCATCCTTCTCGTTCTAGAAAATTAAAAGATTACATGGGGGATTAATGAAATTATCAAAACGGTTACAAATGATCGCTGATATGATACCGAGTGGTGTACGAGTGATTGATGTTGGATGTGATCACGCTCTTTTAGACATCTATTTGACTTTAAATAAGACAAATGAATGTATTGCTAGCGATATCAATGAAAATGTTTTAAAAAAAACAAGAGAAATGATTAGAAGACATCATTTAGAAGAGCAAATTCAAGTTGTTCAGGGAGATGGCTTAGAGAACATTTGGGTTCAAGAAGAAGATATTGTTGTTATTGCTGGAATGGGTACTGCAACAATTCTTCATATTTTAGAAAAACAACATCCAAAGAGTTTAATTATTGAAACTCATAATCATTTAACAGAACTTAGAAAAGAAATTTCTAGAAAAGGATATGTGATAGAAAAAGAAGAAGTTGTTTTCGATAAAAATATTTATTATGTGATTATAAAATTTCAAGAGGGAATTTCTAATTATAATGATCAAGAATTGTTTTTAGGACCTGTTTTGATGCAAAAAAGAAATTCAGAAACAACTTCCTATTTTGAATACTTATTAAGGAAAAAACAAAAATTAAACAATATTCCAAAAGCTAAGTTAATGCAAATAGACGAAGAAATAATTTACTTAAAAACAGTTTTAAATAAATAGACTGTTTTGTTCTTTATAGTATAATAAAAAAAGGAGTAGTAAGAAGTGCAAGTTCTAAAATGTAAAATTTGTGGCACAAATTTGGAGACTTTGGATAGACTTCAAGTGTGTTGATGTCTTTATCGTGGTACTAAGCAAGTTATCATGTCAAATGAAGGCAGAAATCATTTAAAAGATTTTGATAAAATATAATGGTGAATCTAATATTGTATCTATTTCTAAAAAGTAAAATCAATTGAAAAAGAAGCTTTTAAAGGAATGGGGATTGTAGAAGTTACAATCCCTATTACAGTTGTTTCGATTCAAGTAAGAACGTTTGAAAAGAGTAGTTGTTTACAAAAAATTAATATTCCAAAAAGCGTTTGCAAAATTGGTGATTTAGTTTTTTATGATTGTGCCTTTTTGAAGACTGTTACCATCGAAAAGGGAAAGGCGAATATTTCAACTAAGGCTTCTACTGGTTGTTTAAAAAAAGATGCTATGATTATTAAGATGATAATAAGGTTATATTGAAGCTATCATCTTCTATTATTTATGGAAAAGACTGTTTGATTTCTGGTATCATTATTTTTTTATTATTGCTGAAATTATCGGAGTTTTAGTTTTCTTCAATAATATATTTTAATTATAATGAAAAAAACTGTTAAATTTTAACAGTTTTAGGCAAAGAATGTAGGCCCAGCTTCATTTATAGGGGATGGTCTTGGTGTAGTGTCTGCAGTCTCATCTGAATAGGTATTTTGTTTAGTTGGTTGAGGCTTTTTTTCTTTGGTATCTACTTTTTTAAATTCATTCATGACTTTAAACATTGTTTTTGCATTTTTCATCATTGGTGACACTTGTTTTACAACAGGAATTGCCTGATTTACAAAGTTTAGTGTTCTTTGTGCTCCATTTAGGAGACTAGAAAAACTAAATCCTCTACCTAGACCGCTTCCCAATAAATTTGTTGTAGGTGATGAAAGTGTGCTATAAGGATATAGAAAATAAGGGTTATAGTAATTCATGCTAGTACTCCTTTCTAAGTTATTATATGAATTTGTCAAAAAAAGTTTTACAAAATTAAAATATGTGGTATAATCTTTATAGTATAAAAGAGTAGAGGAGATTGGAAGGTGTTCTTTTATTATGAATAAACCAGTATTATCGAGACCTTTTTTCTTCATTTTCAAGATGTTGAAACTAATTGTTTTGTCACCAGTATATCTGGTAAAATATTTTTCATTAGGCTTCTTTTTTACTATGTGGTTTTTTATTTCTAATGTAGTAAATGTAGTAGGCTTTATCGTTATGTATCCTTCTTATGTGGTTTATAAGGTTGTCAGGTTTACAGTAAACGTTTTAGGAAAATTAGTATTATTTCTATCTTATGGAGTGTATAGAATTGTAAAATTGATTTTCTTCCCAGTATTAATACTTGTAAAGCCAAAATCGAAGTCAGGAATGGCTACTGTAGCAGAACAAAAGTCAGAAAAAGCTATCAAAGTAGACGCTAAAAAATTAAGGAAAGCAAAAGCATTAGAGGAAAAACAATTAAGGATTGAAAAAGAAAAAGAAGAAAAAGCGAGACTTGCTGAAGAGCGTAAGAAAAGAAAAAAACGTGAAAATGAATCTTATATTAATGAAAATGTAAAAAGGGAAAAGAAAACTTTTGGGGATAAATTAAATGATGCATTGCTTCATATGGGAAAAACTCCAAAGCGTATGATTGAAGGGATTCAAAAACGTTGGAATAATACGTCTTTTGTCAAAAATGCAAAAAATAAAAAAGATATTAATCGTCAAGCACTATTGATTAATTTTGAAGGTGATGACGCTAAAAAATCTGATAAAAAATTGATGTATGAATATGAAGGTAAAAATGCTGAAGGAAAGATTGTAAAAGGATATTTTGAAGCTTATTCAAAAGTTGAAGTGCATTCTTTCTTATTGAGTGAAGGATTTGAAGTTTATAGTATTAAAACTAATAAATTAATTCAACTGTTACACAGCAATGCAACTGGAAACACTTCTAAAATGAAGGTTAAGGATATGATTTTCTTCTTAACACAGCTTTCTACATATATTAAAGCTGGAATTCCTTTAGTTGATTCATTAAAAATATTAACAAAACAGTTTAAAAATAAAACATATCAGCGTATTTTTAGAGCTATGATCTATGACTTGACAATGGGTGAAAGCTTTAGTTCTGCCTTAGAAAAGCAAGGAAATGCTTTCCCTAGATTATTAATTAACATGGTTAAAGCTTCAGAAATGACTGGAGAACTTCCAGAAGCGTTAGATGATATGGCTGATTATTATACTGAAACAGAAAGAACAAAGAAACAAATGATTAGTGCTATGATGTATCCAAGTATTGTATTTGTAGTAGCAGTAGCAGTAGTAACATTTATCTTGTTATATGTTGTGCCAAAATTTGTAGAAATTTATAAAACAATGGATGAGGCTTCTATTCCTGCATTTACACGATTTGTACTTTCTGTCAGTGATTTCTTACAATCATACTTTGTATGGATCTTGATAGGATTTATTGTTTTTATTCTAGTTGGCAGATATTTATATCACAATGTAAAAGTAATTCGTACAATGATTCAATGGTCTATTATGCATATGCCAGTATTTGGAAATGTTATCATTTATAATGAAGTTACAATGTTTACAAAAACATTCAGTTCTTTGTTATCACATAATGTATTTATTACAGACAGTATGGAAGTATTAAATAAAATTACAAATAATGAAATTTATAAAATGCTAATTCTAGATACAATTACAAATTTAGCAAAAGGTGAAAAAATCTCAGAAGCATTTAAAGATCATTGGGCTTTTCCACTTCCTGCTTATGAAATGATTGTAACAGGAGAAAAGACTGGGCAACTAGCTGAAATGATGGCAAAAGTATCTAGTTATTATCAAGATTTACATGCCAATGCTGTTACAAGAATTAAATCTTTCTTGGAACCAGTATTAATTATTTCGCTTACTATGGTTGTAGGATTTATCGTATTAGCAGTTGTTATTCCAATGTTTAATATGTATTCTTCAATTCAAGGAATCAGTTAGCAAAAAAAGAGTAGAGGAGTAAGTACTATGGAATTATACTATGCAATTACATTCTTTATATTTGGAACGGTTTTTGGTTCCTTCTATAATGTTGTTGGGTATCGTTTACCAAAAGGAGAATCTATTTTATATCCTCCTTCCCATTGCCCGAATTGTAATCATAGATTAGGCCCATTGGAACTTATTCCTATCTTCTCTTTTTTTATACAAAGAGGAAAATGTGTAAGCTGTCATCAAAAGATTTCATGGTTTTATCCGATTTTTGAATTTAGTTGTGGCTTATTATTTGCGATTGCTTCTTTAATTTTTGGTCTATCATTAGAATTAGCGATTGCTCTTACTTTTATTTCAATGCTATGTATTATTGTATTGAGTGATTATGAATATATGATCATTCCAGACGAAGTTTTGATATTCTTCAGTATTGCTCTTACTATAGAACTATTTATAAAAAATGGGCTAGCTTCAACTGGGATGCATTTATTAGAAGGAATTTTAGCGTTTCTTACTATGTGGGGGATTAAAAAAATAGGAGATTTTATGTTTAAAAAAGAATCCATGGGTGGGGGCGACATTAAATTGATGTTTGTCTTTGGATTGGTTTTAGGATATCCACTTGCTATTATCTCCATCTTTGTTGGGTCAATTATTGGATTGCCTATTTCTTTAATTATTGTTGCTAAAAAAAGTAGTCATGAGATTCCATTTGGACCGTTTTTAAGCGCAGGTGCTTTAATTTTATTATTGACACAAATCGACTTTAATGCAATTTTAAAAACAATGGAAACACTAATGATAATATAGAACTGGAAAGTTCTTTTTTTTATTTTCTCTATTTTAGATGTATGAATAAATTTTTTAGATAAGAAAAAATTCATAAAAAAAGAAGCAATAATTGCTTCTATAATGAATCTAAATCAACATCAGCAGCTTGCATCATAATTTCATCAATACTACGTGCTGCATTAGTAGGTGCAGATGCTCGTTCTCTTACCATGGAACTTCTGCTTGGAGTAGAGCTCTCAGAGGTTCTTGTAGGCATTTCTCTTGCTGTTTGTTGAGTATTTATTGGTCTTGGTTGTGTAGGTCTAGCCTGCTGTTGTATTGTTTCAGAGCTTCTTACATGGCTTTCTGAGACTGGTCTTTGAACAGCATTTGTAGGCCTATGAGTTATTGGGCGTACAGGAAATTTTCCTGAATTGTCTGTAGAACGGTGAGTCGAATCAGTGTAGTCAAGTGCAGTTTTTAAATCGAATGAACCAGCTAAATTATCATCATCATCTAATTCAATTAATTTTAGAATTTCTTCAAAAGTTGTTAAACCTTTTTCAACCTTTTCTAGTCCATCTTGGAGTAATGTGATTACATCAGTGTTATATACTAAACGGCGTAAGTCTTCTTTTCTCATATCTTGACTAATAGCATCTTTTATTTCTTGGTTAATCAATAATACTTCGTGAATTGCAATTCTTCCTTTGTATCCATTTCCACATTCAGGACAACCTTCTACAGAATAAACTTCATTTACTTCATGTCCTAAAACTTTTCTAAATAAATCTTTTTCATATTGATTAGTAGGTCTTTTAGAACGACATTTTGGACATAATCTACGTGCTAATTTCTGAGAAATAATTCCTTCCAATGCACTTGATAACAAGTAACGTTCAACATCCATATCAAGTAAACGCTCAATTGTATTTAAGGAGTTATTGGTGTGGATTGTTGATAATACAATGTGTCCTGTAATAGAAGCACGAACTGCTATTTTTGCTGTCTCAGTATCACGAATTTCTCCAATCATAATAACATTAGGGTCTTGACGTAAAATAGAACGTAAAGCAGTCGCAAAGTCTAGTCCAATTTCAGAGTTTGTTTGAACTTGATTGATACCTTCGATATCCATTTCTATTGGGTCTTCAACAGTAACAATATTTGTGTCTTCATTATTTAGTTTTTGAAGAATTGAGTACACAGTAGTTGATTTACCACTACCAGTAGCTCCAGTTACTAGGATAATTCCATTAGGAACGCTAATCATTTTTAAAACCTTTTTATAATTTTCTTCACTAAATCCCAAATTTTCTATTCCACTTAAACTCATAGAGTAGTCTAGAATACGGATAACGATTTTTTCTCCTTCACTTGTCGGCAAACAAGATACACGGAGGTCTAAGTTAACACTTTGTAAAGTGGCTTTAATTGCTCCATCTTGTGGAAGTCTAGATTCTGTGATATTCATCCCAGAAATAATTTTGATACGTGTGACTAAGTTTTTTTTGATCGTATTAGGAACTTCAGCATAGTCAATTAACGCACCATCAATACGAATTCTGATTTTCATGAATTCTGCGTGAGGGTCAAAGTGAATATCGCTGGCTCCTCTTTTAGCAGCATCAACCATAATCTCATTTACTACCTCAACGACAGGCATTTTTTCAAAATCAAATTTTTTTAACATTTAAAAATTCATCCCCTTTTATTCTTTTGGACTAGCTTTTATCCTGAAACTATTATATAATACTATTAGAATAAATTCAAGTACCGTGGGAGGAGTTTATGAAAAAAATAAATAATAAGGGGTTTATGTTGACAGAAACTTTGGTCGTTGCAGCTTTTGTAATTGCAACATTGGTATTTTTATATACACAATTTAGAACAGTAAATAGAAGTTATAGTACAAGTTTTAAATATAATAATGCAGAAGAGTTATATGCACTCGCTAATATGAGTGATTATTTAAAACTAAATGGAATTAGTATGGTTGGTTCAATTGCTACTTCAAGTTCTGAACGTTATTTAGACATTACTAATTGTAGCGATAGTTTTTTATCAGAAGCAAATTATTGTAATGCTCTTGTAAATACATTGGGAATTAAACAAGTGATCATAGCAGAAGAAAATTTAGATGCTTTAAAATCTGCTATGAAATCGAATGAACGTTTATCAGAAGATATGAAAGATTTTATTTCTGTTATCAAATATGATAAAACAGGGACGAATTATCGAATTATTGCAGAATTTGCAAATGGGACATTTGCGACAATTACAATATAAGGAGGAGTAACATGAAGAATCAAAAAGGGTTTACATTAGTAGAATTAATTGCATCTTTTACATTAGCACTTGTCATCATGTTTTTCTTGTTTCAAATAGTTATTACTGTAAAAGAACTTTATGTATCTTCTGGACTAAAAACCGAGATGCTTATTAGACAAGCTAACTTAGAACGCCAAATTGGGTTAGATTTAAAAGAAAAAGTGCTAACAAAAGTAGCAACCTGTGGAACAGATTGCTATAGATTGACTTTTGGTGATAATTCAACGAAAGATTTAAAAGTAGATAGAAACAAAAACATTGTTTCCTATGGCGCTTATCAAATTTCTATTCAAGATGGAAGTAAAATTGGTAATTTCACAATTACTAAGAATACGGTTTCTGGAGTTTCTAGTGGAAAAGATAATACCATTCTATTAATTGATATTCCAATTACCAATAAAGTTGTGACTGGAAGAAATTTTGGCGTTCATATGGTCTACCAATATGATAGTAGAATGATTAATATTGGTTTATAATAGAAGAACCCAAAAATCAAATAAGAAAAACACCAAAAAAGAGGCGAGTAAGGCATGAATGACTCTTGCTACTAAAAATGGAAAATATTTAATTTTAGTAGTGCTGATGATACTGATTACTTGCATATGGACAGAAAGTCCACCAAAGGAAAGTATCATAGCAGTTAGGATACTTTTTAATTTTAACGGGATATGTAACAGGCTAACATACTTTAATCCTTGTGTCATTTCTACAAAACCGTTTAAAATGCTTTGATTATAATTATTAAGTTGAATATTCTGATCAATAATTGTTGTGATAACTAAGAAAGTTGTTACTGTCCCTAAAATTAGTAATAGAGTTGAAATACTATTTTGTAGGGCTTTTGTTAGGATTTGACCAAAATTAGAAGGATTACTGATTCGTTTTTGATGCATAGAGGAAATTGCTTTTTTGAAAGATATGGAGCAACTTTTTTCTTTTGTTGGATAGAAATTTCGAAAAAGAATTCCAATGATAATATTCCCTATATAGTGGCAAAGGAGAATGAGTAATCCTACTTCTTTATTATTTAAGAACAAAATAGAAACCGTTCCTAATATAAATAATGGATTAGAAAAACAAGTGAACATTAGAATTTTAGTTCCCTCTTGTTCGTCAATTATTCCTTGCTCTAATAACTCTTTCGTATATTTGGCATTGGATGGAAATCCTGATATAATACTCATAACAAATATAAAAGCACATGAACTATTTGTTTTAAATAAACGCACCATGATAGGTTTTAATAATTCGCCACAAAGCTCAATAAAGCCATAATTCATTAAAATTTCAGATAGTACAAAAAAAGGAAAAAGAGAGGGAAAAATATTGTTTTTCCATATACTAAATGAAAATGTTACTGATTCTAAAATAGCCGCTCGTTCTGTTAATATTTGAATGCCAATAAAAATGAATAAACTCATTATAATAATACTAGACCATATTTTTTTCATAACTTTCTCCTTTTGATGATATAATTTTAAAAGAGGTGAAGCAAATGTTTACTAAAGTGTATGACAAAGTAAGAGAATTTTTGAATAATGAATGGAAATTTTTTCTTTTAGTTGTTGTAATTAGTTTTATCACAATGTTTGAGTTTCCATATTATATTGATACACCAGGAGGATTATTGGATGTATCTGAGCGAATTGAAATCAAAGATGGCTATAAAAGTGAAGGAAGTTTTAATTTAGCATATGTTTCTGAAATAAAAGCAACCATTCCAACTCTACTTATAGCTTGGCTTCGCCCTGATTGGGATATTTTTAAAGAAGAAGATATGTTACTTGATAATGAAACGGCGAAAGATTTGATGTTAAGAGACCAGTTGTTATTACAAGAAGCGATTGGAAATGCGATTATTGTAGGATTTACCAAAGCTCATAAAGATGTTGAAATTAAAAGTGAAAAAGTATATGTTGGATATGTTTTAGAAGACGCAGATACAACTTTAAAAGTAGGAGATCAAATTTTAGAAGTAAATGGAATAAAAGTAGAAAATAAAGAACAATTATCGAAATTAACTCAAACGTTTAAAAAGGGAGAAAAAATTGAGTTAAGAGTTTTGTATGAAGGAAAAGAGAAGATGAGGAGCGCTACTTTAAAAGAAGTAGAAGGTAGGATATTGGTAGGTATTATTTTAACTCAAATTAGTGAAGTAGAAACGAATCCAGAAATTGACTTTCATTTTAAAAAAAGTGAATCAGGTCCATCAGGAGGGTTAATGACAGCACTTTCTATTTATAATATGCTAACAGAAGAAGATTTAACAAAAGGAAAACGTATTGTTGGAACAGGAACTATTGAATTAGATGGAACTGTTGGCAGTATTGGTGGAGTAAAATATAAATTAAAAGGAGCCGTTAAGAAAAAAGCGGAAATATTTTTTGTTCCAGCTGGTGAAAATTATGAAGAAGCAATGAAGTTAAAAGAAAAAAATAATTATAAAATAGAAGTTATATCAGTGGCTCATATTGATGATGCAATTCACTATTTAAAGAATTTGTAGAGAACAGTATTGTTCTCTTTTTTTAATAAAAAGACTTTTTATTAAATTTTAGACTAATTTTAGTATTTTTAATGTTTAGTACTATGTTTGATGATGCAATTAAAATGTGGAGAATAGATGTTGTAGTATTCCTATTATAGGTCTAGTCTGTTGAAGCAAGTAAAAAGAAAGGAGGAGTAAGATATGAAAAGAAAGTTGAAAGGTAGTGCATTTGGAATAGTGATGTCATTTATGCTAATGGTAACATTATTCTCAGTTGGAACTGGAAATGTATCAGCAGCTACTGAATTAGCGTCATTTAACTTTAGATTAAAAGCAGATGCTTGGGGCGGGGCAAATGTAGATGCAGAGTGGAATCCTGCTGGAGTAGGACGCCAAGCTGATTACATTATAGTTACTTTAAATACTGATGGTGGAGATAATTTTGATCTTAGACTTGTTGCAACAACTGATTCTGTGTCAAAAAGAGTTATCGTGAAAAGTTTAACAGGACTAAAAGCAAAGGGCAAATCTTATACTTATTATTACATTCCTCAAAATGGAAAATGTCCAACTACTGCTGATAAATGTGTCCGAGTTCCAATAATTCCTTTTGCTAGTGATGAAGACCACGCTGCATTAGCAGCTTCTCTATTTGGAATTGAAATTTATAATGGTTCTTTGTTTGGTGGAACGCTCACGGTTACTGGTACCTTTACTTACATGAATTATTAGTTAAATAAGTGCATAGAGCTATTAAACAAAAAGTAAAGTTTAATAGCTTTTTTATATATAAGTACAGTTTATTTAAAAATATGTTATACTAATATTAGCAGAGTAAAGGAGTAAAATTTATGATAGAACTAAAAGGGATTAGTAAAATATATAAAACTAAAAAAGGAATTAAAACATTAGCTTTAGATAATGTAACCTTTTCACTTCCGAATAAAGGACTTTTCTTTATTTTAGGCAAAAGTGGTTCTGGGAAATCTACTCTATTAAATATTTTAGGAGGATTAGATAAATATAATGGTGGAGAAATCATTGTAGATGGTAAAAGTACTAAAAAGTTTAGAGGAAAAGATTTTGATTATTACCGAAATACTTATATAGGATTTATATTTCAAGAATTTAATCTGTTAGATGAATATAATGTTTATGATAATATTATTTTAAGTAGAAAATTGCAAAAGGAAAAAATAAGTCATACAGTAATAGATGACTTATTAAATAAAGTAGGAATTGTTGGCTTAGGAAAAAGACGAATGAATGAACTATCAGGAGGACAAAAACAGAGAGTTGCAATTGCTAGAGCTTTAATTAAAAATCCAGAAATTATATTAGCAGACGAACCAACTGGAAATTTGGACGAAGAAACAGGAAAACAAATTTTTAGCTTGTTAAAATCGATTTCTAGAGAAAAACTTGTGATTGTTGTATCTCATGATAGAGATTCAGCACTCTCATATGCAGATGGAATTATTGAAATAGCAGATGGTAAAATTATCTCTAATAGTATTCAATTATCATTGGAGGAGAATAAAACCTTCAAAGCTAAAAAATCAAAGTTGCCATTTTCTGCAAGTCTTAAATTTGCATTTGCCAATTTAGGAAGTCATAAAATTAAATTATTTTTTACGATTTTGCTTATTTTTATGTCAGTTGTATTTTTCGGAACTTCTAAAATCATGTCAAAATTTGATATAGAAAAAAGTCATGCGAAAACTATGTATGAAGATAAAACGGAATATATTACTATAAAGAAAGGAGAATATGTTAAAGTTGAAAAAGAATGGCAAAATAATTCACATCTTAATTTTGAAAAGGAGGATATAGAAGCTGTATCGAAAAAATTAAATAGTTCTTATCAATTAAAATATTTGTTGAATGAAAATAATCAACCCATAAGGTTTGATGTTGATTATAAAACGTTGATTAAAAGAGAAGATTTATCAATGTATTATCTTTATGTTCCAAGCAGTTTCTATTTTATCGAAGCAGATGAAACATTTATTAATCAAAAGATTATTGGAAAGTATCCTGAAAAATATGATGAGGTTATGATACATAGTTATTTGGCAGATTATATCATGGAAGCTGGAATTATGCTTTACGAAGAAACTCCAAATCAATATAAAAAGGAATATTATAAACCAAAAAATTATGAAGAATTATTAGATGATAAATATTATACTTTGGGTTCTACAAAAGTAAAAATAACAGGAATTATTATAGATAATACAGAGCCATTCCAATTTCTAAAAAAAGTGTCAAGGCATGTTGGAATGGGAGTGAGTGAGTCTTGGTTAGGACTTCCTAAAAACGATGTAACTAAAGGTTTTTCAGAATTAATTGTATCAAATGCATCAGATATTTATGTAGCACCTCATTTTGTAGAAAATATTAATTTAAAACCAAATACTTTAGTTGATCCAGATCATTATATTGTAAAAATTAAAAATGGTGAAAGTTTTGTGTTTCCAGGTGCAGAAACAAGAATTTTAGAAAACAAGCTAAGTATATTCAATGGTGAAAAATTAATTACTGTTGAAAAATTAAATGATTCTGAAATTGTTCTTCCAGAAACATATCTAGATAGAATTTCAAATGAAGAATATAGTAAATTAAAAGAAAGTTATATAAAAAACTATAATGAAGACATTAGAAACTTAGAGTTAGAAAATAAATCGATTCGAGAAGAAAACAAAAAATTGAAAGAAGAATATGAAAAAAAACTAGAAACTGGCGAAGAAGTAGAAGAGCCTATCTACCAAGAAGAAAAGGAAGTTGTATATAAAGATGAAGACGAATTGAGTTTGGAATTTATCAAAAATTATGTGAAGGAAAATGTTTCTTTGGATAGTGAAATTTCTCTTTTATTTATCCCAAGAGAAAAAGAAGAAACTGTTTCTAAATTTAAAATAGTTGGATTTGAATTAAACGGAGATAATATTTATCTTTCTGAAGCGATTGGAAGCAAATTTATGAGAGAAAATTATGAACCTAAATATATTGTTATCCATGAAAAGAAAAAATCAGAACTTGAAAATATATTGCGAACATTTCCAGATCAAAACAGTCAATATATGAGTTCAACAATTTATTCTTATTCAATTGATGTCATTCGTAACTTTTTTGAAAACATATCTATTTTAATGAAATATGCAAGTTATATATTTGGTTTCTTTGCTTTTATATTACTTACCAATTTTATTGTAAGCTCAATTTATTATAACAAAAAAAACATTGGTATATTAAGAGGATTAGGTGCTAGGAAAAGAGATATTTTTAAAATATTTTTAAATGAAGGGTTAATTATAGGAACATTTTCCCTTATATTATCAATTGTGGCTTTATATATTGAAGTTTATGTGTTAAATGATTATATATCTAGTTATTTGTTCTATCATATTGATTTTGTTATGTTTACAATTAAAAATTTATGTATTATTATTGGCAGTGTTATTGGAATAATTTTTATATCTTCCTTATTTACAGTAAGAAGAATTGCGAAAATGAATCCAGTAGATGCAATATTAAATAAATAAGACTTTAAAACAAATCATGTTTATTGATTTGTTTTTGTATGTTATAATACAACTAGAGGAGTGATTTTGATGAATTATTTGGAACTTAATGAAGAAAACATAAAAACAATAGCAGAAAAAGTAATTAATCATACTTATTATGGCGATGAAAAGAAAATTATTCATGATGTTTTGAATCGATTTAAATATAATACAGATTTAAATGAAATAGCGATTAAAATAGCGATTATTGATTTAACAAGTTCTACTCATTTATCTCAACATAAAGGAAAGATATCCCTTGATGAATTAGCGAATCATATTTTGGAAATTCCAAATTTTGATAAAAGAGTAGAAGCTGGTGATAGCAATTTAGTGAGAGAAATTGCTGAGTGTAATGGGAACGTAAATTTGTTTTCATTTGCTACAAAATATTGTACTTATCATAATTTTGAAATTTATAACAAAGACTGCTATTCTATTTATGATGGTGTTGTAAAAAAAATGCTTCCTTATTATAGTAAAAAAGTAACAAAATACCAGATTGATAAATGGAGAAAAACTTATGATTATGAAGCATTTCATAAATGTATTGGAGATTTATTAAAAGATATTCATATTGATTATCCAAGAAGAATGTTTGATTATTTTTTATGGTATCCAAATAGAAAGAAATAATTTTAGTATATAATGAGGTAAGGAATAAATGTATGAGAAGAAAATTATTAATAACAATGATTATTTTGACATTTTGTTTTTCTTTTGTTGGGTGTAATAAAGAAAAGAAAGAAGAACCTACAAAAGATAAAACCGAAAATAAAGTGAAGTACACAATAAAAGAGCCAGCTGAATTAAATGAAATTGATGGCGTTTTAATGAGAATCAAAAAAGATACTTTAACTAGAACAAGTGCTACAATTGTAATTTATGATTATACCAATGATGATAATATTTATGGACAAGCTTACCATATTGATAAAAGAGAAAATGGAGAGTGGGTTTCCTTAAAGACTTTAGATGGAAAAGAATGGACAGAAGTAAATTGGAATTTAATAGGGTATCATGTTGATGAACATGATAGATTAGAAATGGATATTGGATGGAAAGACTTATATGGAGCTTTACCAAATGGAGAATATCGAATCGTAAAAGGTACTTCGAAACAAGGAGAAACGAAAAATCACAATTTTTCTGTACAGTTTGTAATTGAATCATAAAAAGCAAGAAATTCTTGCTTTTTTGTAAGTCCCATTTGATAGAACAAAACAATAATTTATTGTATGATGAAATCGGAAAGGAGGAATTTATGAACCTAGGGGAAAAGATAATCAAAATTAGAAAAGATAATGGAATCTCTCAAGATGATTTGGCTGAAGTTTTAAATGTTACAAGGCAAACGATTTCAAATTGGGAAAATTCAAAAAATTATCCAGATATTGAGACATTAATTGATATTAGTAATAAATTTGATGTTTCCTTAGATATTTTGTTAAAAGAAGATAAAACATTGGTTTCTAATATGAACAAAAAAATAAAAAATGGAAAGATATTTAAATTTGTTACAATTACGTTAATCGTTCTATTATTTTGGGTTACTATTTTTGAAGTGACAAGCTATTATAAAAAGCAAAGAGAAATAAAACTAGAAGATCAAAGATATCATTCTATGATAGAAAATATTAATGAATTAGGATTTGTAAAGGATGAAATTGGTTTTGCCTATATTGAAGAAGATGGAATAACTTATAAAATATTTATAAAAAGGCCACTCTCAAAGGAAAATGTTATTACTGCAAATACAACAATCTTTAGTGATGAAGAAACTATTTATGCGGACTATGATGGAGAAACAATTAAAGTAACATACTTAAATGAAAATAAAATAACCATTTATTGTGATAAATTTGGAAATTTAGTAAATGAAAATCAAAATCAAAATAATACTCAAATTTATGAAAAATACAAAGATAGAACAATATCTATTGTAACTAGAATGGTAAATTTGTTTCATGAAATTTACAAATAGTATTCAAGAAGATAAAATTCATGAAATAAAAGAGAAAAAATGGACTTCTCTTTTATTTTTGTGTTAAAATAAGAACAGGTGAGACCATGAAACGTAGTGAAGTAGATTTAACAAAAGTAACGCCTGCAATGAGGCAGTATTTAGAAATAAAAGAAGCAAATCCAGATGTTGTTTTATTTTTTAGATTGGGAGATTTTTATGAAATGTTCTTTGAAGATGCCATTACAGTGTCTAGAGAATTAGAATTAACTTTAACAAGTAAAAATGCTGGTTTAGGTGAGAAAATTCCAATGAGTGGAGTTCCACATCATGCTGCTAATGTTTATATTGATAAATTGATTGAAAAAGGATATAAAGTTGGAATTTGTGAACAACTGGAAGATCCAAAATCAGTAAAAGGAATTGTGAAAAGAGGACTTATTCAGATTGTTTCTAGAGGAACTATTTTTAATAATGAATCATTAGTTGAAAATGACTTTAATTATATTGGAAGTATTTTAGATTTTCATCATGCTTATGCGATTGCCTATGCAGATATTTCAACAGGAGCTATTTATGCAGAATTAGTAGAACATAATGCTAGTAAACTTGTGAGCGAAGTTGTTAGTATTGGACTAAAAGAAGCAATTATTAGTGATAAAGTCGATAAAGCTGTAGTTTCTATTCTTAAAAATCAATTTAAAATTTCTGTTTCCATATCTGATGCAATAGATGACTTTGAAGAATATGGATATATTTATGAAGACATTGAAGATATGCGTTATATAGAAGCTGTTAAACACTTGCTTACTTATGTAACAAATACTCAAAAAAGAAGTTTATCTCACTTACAAAAAGTAGTTATTGAAGAACAAAAAAATCATTTAAAAATGGATATTCATACCAAAAGAAATTTGGAGTTAACAGAAACATTGCGTTTAAAACAGAGAAATTTTTCTCTTATTTGGTTACTTGATAAAACTAAAACTGCTATGGGAGCTAGAATGTTAAAATCTTTTATTGAAAGTCCTTTGGTAGATAAAGAAGAGATTAATCGTAGGTATGATGTTGTAGAAACTTTATTGAAAGAATTTATTTTAAAAGAAGATTTGTGTGCCGCTCTTTTTGAAGTATATGATTTAGAACGTTTGAGTGGCCGAGTTGCATTTGGAAATGCCAATGCTAGAGATTTATTACAATTAAAAACTTCTTTAAAAGTATTGCCAACTATTCGTGATATATTAGAAAAAATTGGATTTCATGAAAATATAGAAACTTTAGAGGAATTGTATCAACTATTGGAAACTAGTATTTATGAAAATCCTCCTCTTTCTATTAAAGAAGGATATTTGATTAAAGAAGGATATAGTTCTGAACTTGATGAATTAAAGGATTTAAGAAAAGGTGGAAAAGACTTTGTTGCAAGATTTGAAGCAGAAGAAAAAGAAAAAACAGGTATCAAAAACTTAAAAGTTGGATACAATAAAGTATTTGGTTATTATATTGAAGTCTCTAAAGGAAATGTCTCTATGGTAAAACCAGAATATGGATACGAAAGAAAGCAAACTTTAACAAATTGTGAACGTTATATTAGTCCGATTCTAAAAGAAAAAGAAGCTTTAATTTTAAATGCAGAAGAAAAAATTGTAGAATTAGAATATACACTTTTCTCTGAAATTAGGGAAAAAATTAAAAGTTATATACCAAGACTTCAAAAGATTTCTAAAACGATTAGTGAGATAGATGTATTACAATCTTTTACAACTGTTACAGAAGAAAATAATTATGTTAGACCAATTTTGACAGATGAAAAAAAGATAGAAATTGTTGATGATAGGCATCCAGTTGTAGAAAAAGTAATTGATGGAGAATATGTTCCAAATGATATTTTAATGGATAAAGATATAGATATTTTACTGATTACTGGACCAAATATGGCTGGAAAATCAACTTATATGAGGCAGTTAGCAATTACTGTTATCATGGCTCAAATTGGATGTTTTGTTCCTGCTAGTAAAGCGACAATGCCTATTTTTGATCATATTTTCACGAGAATTGGAGCAAGTGATGACTTGGTAAGTGGAGAGTCTACTTTCATGGTAGAAATGATGGAAGCAAATCATGCCATTAGCAATGCAACAGAAAACAGTTTAATTTTATTTGATGAATTAGGTAGAGGAACAGCTACATTTGATGGTATGAGTTTAGCTCAAGCAATTATTGAATATATTCATGATAATATTCATGCGAAGACCTTATTTTCTACCCATTATCATGAATTAACAGATTTAGAAAAAAATTTGAAGCATTTACAAAATATTCATGTGAGTGCTCATGAAGAAGAAGGAAATATCACATTCTTACATAAAATTAAACAGGGAAGTGTTGATAAGAGTTATGGAATTCATGTTGCTAAACTAGCAAATCTCCCTGATAGTTTGATTAAAAGAGCCAATCAAATTTTAACTGTTTATGAAAATACAGAAAAGAAAAGAGATATTAAAATTCAAGAATCACTTCCAATTGACGAACTTGTAAGTGTTCCTAAAAAATCAAAGATAGAAGAAGAATTAGACCAAATCAATCCAATGGAAGTGACACCGTTGGAAGCATTAAACATTTTGTATCGATTAAAAAATGAAGTAAAGGGTAAAATAAATACATAGAATATAAAAGGAGGAAATATGAAATTATTAGAAAAAGAAAATTGGTGGATGTGGCTTATTTTGGCTTTCTTGTCAGGTGGGACTAGTATTCTTGTATTAGGCGCTTTATTAGATATTTATGATAAAGAGGCTTGGTATTATAGATGGACGAAGAATTTACCTAAACCAATATTGATTATAGGAATTTTCTTGTTTGGAATAGTATCCCTTATTTCAGCTTTTGCACTACCATACATATCATCTTTAGATATTGCTAAATTTAGTCCTGTTATTTCAATTATTATTTCAGTTTTATCTATTGTTTATATGATAATAGAAATTGCTTTGGTAGTTTTTCAAATCCAAATTGTATGTGGAGTAAATGCTAAAGTAGGAACACCAGGAAGTGAAATTTACTTATCTCCATATATTTGGATATTGGGTCTTATTATTCCTATAATCGGTTGGATTATGCTAGTTGTAATGGCTCTTTATTTACAAATTTGGTATTTGGTAATGCTATATCGTGGAGTTGAAGTAAAAAAATAACTGTAAAGTTGTTTTTTTTTACTATGATATTTTTTGACAAAGAAAAATATCTATAGTATAATGAGTAAAGTTAGAATAAAAGGTATGGAGGGGTAAGTATGGTAAGTAATTCTAAAGTTATTTATCTACAAAAAGAAGATGGAAGAAGTATTAAAGCTTATGTAGTTAGCTACTTAAAAGAGCAAACAACAGGGAAAACTTATGTTATTGTTGCCAATCAAAACGGGAAAAATGCCAAAGGTTACGAAATAGTAGAAGATCAAGCTGTTATTCTGTCAAGCAAGGATAGTACAATATTTAAAGGGTATAAAACAAATCCCAATTTTTTGAATGTCACAGATGAGTTTGAAGATGGAAATAGTTTAGAGTTAGTAAAAGAACCAAAGCTCGAAGAGACAGTCGAGGTTATTTACTATGTTTATGATAATAATAGTTTAAATGCCTATAGAGCAACTTTATCAACATCTAATGTTTTATCGAATATCCACTTTTTAAAAGGTTGGGATGAAGTTCAAGAAGGAGAGATTGCTCGTATTGTAAATGAAAATCAATATCCTGAACCAGCTTTTGTTATATATGATAAAGCAAATGATTTAGAATATGGAAGCAATGGCACTGTTACCCCTTTAAAATGGACAGCAGTCAGTGATATTCCATATGAAAGTAGTCCAGATGTTTATGATGAAGCAATCGAAGAGTTTTTTGAATCTTCAGAAGATGTAGAAGGAGAACAACTTGTTGATACTTCTGATGTAGAACCTGTTGATGAAGGGCTAGAAGAAATAAAACCAGAAGAAATAGTTATAGAGGGAGATCCAATTGTTTTCTATGTTTATGATCAAAATGTTGTAAAAAAATATAGTGCATTGTTAACAAATCAAACAGAAAATGGGATTGAAATTCAAGACATAAAAACAATTGAAGTAATTACAGGAGCCGCAAATTTAGATATTAATCAGTTCTTAGCAGGAGAAGAAGTAGCAATTGGTTCTTATTTCGTAAACTATGATGATTATAATCCAACAATTGAAAATATAAATGGAAAATTAATTGCAGTAGCAACTTTAAATAACGCAATTTGTAAAACAGAAGAAATGGAAAAGCGAATTTTTGAAGAAGAAACAGAGTTATCGAGGCCAAACGATGAAGATCTTGCTTCTAAGAAAATTTTGGTATTTAATGGGGATATAGATGTCTATGACAATCAAACTCATTATACAATTTGGGGTTGTTTCTGTACTGTACTATCAGAAGAACCGCTTACATTAGTTCCAGATAAAAATGGGGTAAAAACAATTATATATGAAGATGAAAAATCGTCTTCAATCAATGAAGTTTGTCAAAAATATCAAAATTTATATCCAGGAATCTCAGTATATTTGACAGGATCTGAGATAAAAGGTAGCGAACCAATTACAATCTCTGATTATACTCATTTTGAGCCTCAGCCAGAAAAATCTGAGGGGACTTTATTAGAACATGGTAGAAAAGTGTTAACTGAAGAAGAGATGATTGCTAAAAGAGAAAAAGAATTGGCAGATTTAAAAAAAAACTAACAAAGACTAGTAGAGATACACCTATTGCAGAAGACTATTTAAAAGCAGTTCCAAATGACTTGGAATTTGCAAGTTATTTAAGGATGTTAGAAAGAGCAGGTATAACAAAAGAGCATATGGAAGCAACAGGATTATTCACTGAAATTGAAAAAAGAATAGCATATAGGAACAATACTTTATCAACTGCTTTTAAAAATTATTTGCCAGTTAATGATACAAATTTAAAAATGCTAGAACAGATTGAAAAGCTAGAACGGTTAGGACAAAGACCAGAAGAAATAGTAGCATATTTAAAAATTCCAGATACTATTTTAACACAACTACAATTAGGATTGATTGTTCCTGATATGACTATAGAAATGCAAAGGAAAAAGTAAATAGAACGTTGCTTTTTCCTTTATTTTCACTAAGGAGAATAATATGAGACGATTAGAACATGAAACATTGAGTCATTATACTAAAATTGTGGAGAAAATGGAGCAATTAAATATGACTCAAGACGAACAAATAGAATATTTAAAATCACAATTATTATATTGTGAATATAAATTAAGAAGAAAAAATACAATTGAACGATTACTTTTTTTAGGGGTCTTTTTTATCTTAATTAGCCTTTATTTAATTTCTATTAAAATTTATTTAATTGGATTTTTATGCATGTTACTTCCTGGAATTTATATATCTTATAAAATAATTTCATTGGCAGAACAAAATAATGAATCTATAAAAGAAAATGAAAGAAAAAAACTGATGACACTTTTGAGTTCTGAAGAGGTAGAATATGATAAAGAAAAGTTGTAGTATTGTAATATTGTTACTTACCTTTTGCTTTATACTATCAGGGTGTTTGAATAAGAGTTTTCTTCCGATGCAGACAACGTTATTACGATAAAAGAAGTTTTAAGGAAAACAAAAAAAATAAATATAAAAGATGCAAATAGGATAGAAGTCATAAAAATTATTAGTAATAAAAATGAAATTAATAAAATGGTAGAAATTATTCTGTCTAGTAAAATCATTGAAGATAATGAAAACATAGTATATATTGGTCCATCATATATTTTAGAAATGATTGATGAAAAAGGAAATACCTTTGAAACAATAGATTTATTTATCCCATATAGTGTTCCTAAGTTTGTAAAATTGAATCAATTAAACGAATTATATTATGCAGATGTTGATGAAATATTAGAAATTCTTAATATACAGAAAGATTTGTAACCCTGGAATAATTAAATGTCATCTATCTTTTTGAAAATTTAATTTCCATTTTAATAGAATTTTTCTTGGCAAGTGAGTTTCTGATTTTGAACAGGAAAGTTCCTATTTTTTCTTTTGTTTTTTTTTTATTTATGATAAAATAAAAAAAGGTGATAATAGATGGAACAAATGACTAGAAGCGAGCTTCGTGTGAAAATTATGACGATTTTGTATCAAATTAATATTTATGCAAAGAATAAAATTGACTATCAAGTAGAACATGTTATAAAAGAAGTTTTAGAAGTTGAAAACGAATTTGTGAAAGATGTTGTATATGGTGTCATTACATATCAAAATGAGATTGATAAAACAGCAAATCATTATATGAATAATTGGACAATAGATCGTTTGGGAAATACAGACCAAGCCATTTTAAGAATTGGAATATATGAGTTATTGTATACATCAACTCCAGAAATAGTAGCAATTAATGAAGCCATTGAATTGGCGAAATCCTATAGTGACGATGAGGTACGCAAAATGATTAATGCAGTATTAGATAATGTCTATCATGACAAGGAGAATAAAAATGAATCAAGATAAGTATTTGACCGTTAGTTCAGTCACAAAATACTTAAAATTTAAATTTGATACAGATGAACATTTAAGAACTGTATTTTTAAAAGGAGAAATATCAAATTTTAAAGCTCATACTACAGGACACTTCTATTTTTCGCTAAAAGATGAAAGTAGTAAAATTAATGCCATTATGTTTAGTACAAATGCCAAAAAAATAAATTTTGTTCCTACTGAAGGCATGAAAGTTTTGGTGGCTGGAAGAATTAGTGTTTATGAAGCTACTGGTGGTTATCAAATTTATGTTGAACAGATGGAACAAGATGGATTGGGGAGTCTATATGTTGCATTTGAAAAACTAAAACAAGATTTGGCAAAAGAGGGCTTGTTTGATCCAGCACATAAAAAACCAATTCCAAAAATACCAACTCGTATAGGAATTGTGACAGCTCCAACTGGAGCTGCAATTAAAGATATATTATCAACGATAAAAAGAAGATTTCCAATTTGCGAAACAATTCTTTTCCCAGCTTTGGTACAAGGCGAAAATGCTGCTAGCGATATAGCTGCAAAAATTGATATGGCTTCTCATTATGAGTTAGATACTTTAATTGTTGGAAGAGGAGGAGGTTCCATTGAAGATTTATGGCCCTTCAATGAGGAAATCGTAGCTAGAGCAATTTATTATTCTCCAATTCCAATAATTAGTGCAGTAGGCCATGAAATTGATTATACAATTAGTGATTATGTTTCAGATTTAAGAGCACCTACTCCAACTGGAGCAGCAGAAATAGCAGTTCCAAACATGATAAATTTATTAAATCATTTAGAACAATTGAAGATACGACTAAAAGAAAGTATTTTAAAGAAAATAAAGTATAATAAATTGTATTTGGATAGTTTAAAAAATTCTTATGTTATAAAAACGCCAATGGTTATGTATGAAAATAGAAAGCAAAAAATAGATCTTATTCATTCTAAGCTAAGTTCTTTGATATTACATCAACTAGCAATGTCGAAAAAAAATTTAGAGCACATTAAAAACAATCATATTCTTTTAAAACCACAAACGATTTATGATCCATATCAGAAAAGTTTATGGCAAATAATTGAAAAATTAGAATTGTTAAATCCACTCAGTGTTTTAAAAAGAGGATATACATTAACTTATCAAAATGGTCATTTATTAAAGAGCGTTTTAGATATTAAAGATGGACCTTTTGAGTTGAAATTTCAAGATGGTGTAATAATGGTAGAAAAAATAAAGGTGGAGGAATAATATGGCAGAAAAAGAAAAAAAATTTGAAGATAAAATAAAGGAATTAGAAACAATTATTAATGAATTAGAAAATGGAAATAGTGACTTAGAGGATTCTATTAACAAATATACAAAAGCAATGAAGTTAGTACAAGAATGTGATGAAAAACTAAAATCAATCGAGGAACAAGTAAATAAGATTGTATTAGAAAATGGAGAATTAGAACCTTTTGAAGTAGAATCATAGTTGTTTAAAAATACCATTTTGGTATTTTTTTGTATTCATAATTGAATTCATTTTTTTCATAATAAAAATGTAGTCTGTAGAGCGAGGAGAGATTTAAAATGTTTTTTAAAAAATTAAAAAAATCGTTCCTTTTACTTCTTCTTTCATTATTTATCATGCCAATAAATGCTTTTGCTTATTCAGATTATTTATTTGTTGGGGGAGAAAATATAGGGATTGAGATTCATTCTAAAGGTGTGATGATTGTTGGTTTATACCAAGTAGAAAATAAATATCCAGCAACAGAGGCAGGGCTTAAAGTTGGCGACATGATTACTTCCATTGAAGGAAAACAAGTTTCATCTGTAGAAGACATGGTGCATAAAATAAACGTAAGTAAAAAAGAAGGAACTATTCGAATTGGCTATATAAGAGAAAATGCACTAAAAGAAACAAATTTAAAACTTTATAAAGATGAAGCAGGAGTTTATAAAACAGGACTTTATGTAAAAGATAGTATAACTGGTATTGGAACCTTAACCTTTATCGATCCAGAAACTAAAATTTTTGGTGCTTTAGGACATGAAATTATTGAAAAATCAACTGGTAAAATTTTAGAAATTAAAGACGGAAAAATATTTGAATCAAATGTAACAGGCATTACACCAAGTAAAGATGGTGTTCCAGGAGAAAAAAATGCTGAGTTTCATTATGAAAAAGTAAATGGTACAATTAGTGAAAATACAGCACAAGGAATTTTTGGAACTTATACTGGCATATTTGATGGAAAAACAAAATATAAGGTTGCCAAATCAGATGAGATAAAGAAAGGGACTGCTAAAATATTGACAGTACTTGAAGATCAAACAATTAAAGAATATACGATATCTATTACAAAAATTGATAAAAATACGAAGCAAAAGACAAAGAATATAGTATTTGAAATTACAGATCAGGAATTACTTCAAAAAACTGGAGGTATTGTTCAAGGGATGAGTGGATCACCAATTATTCAGGATGAGTTTATTATTGGTGCAGTAACTCATGTTGTTGTAGATAACCCACATAAAGGATATGGTATTTTCATTACAAATATGTTAGAAGAAGCAGAAGATTAAAAAGACGTTGAATCAAACTAAAGTGCATAGTTTGTATGCATTACACTTTAAAAAGTGCA